>NZ_DAOKYH010000007.1:0-207630 GCF_035323175.1 Dysgonomonas sp.
TTAAAGACAAGAATGGCGATAATGGCAAATACTATAAAGCGACTCACTGTCAGGTGACTTTAGCTTCCGCATATATAATATAACTGAAAGCTTTTCCAGACAACCTCAATATTTTGCTTATCCCTGAACTGCTCCAATGCAGTTTCAATATTTTGCTTTGCTCTGTAGCAGAATGGGCATATAAGATCACTGCAGATTTCTATTTTCATTTTTAAGCTGTTCATAATTTTAATGGTTATATAAAGATTAAAAGTTAAAACGTTGGTTTAGAGTTCCTTTTTCACTAACGCTACCAGTTCAGAGACCGGAAAAACACCCGATTGCCTCCATTTTAATTCCCCCTTATTAAAAATCATCAACGTGGGCACACTGCGAACCTGAAACTGTGTTGCAAGTTGTCTATTTTGGTCAATATCAATTTTAATGATAGTGGCTTCATCTCCCATATTTTGCTTGACCTCATCTACAATTGGTCCCTGCATTTGACACGGACCGCACCAAGTTGCAAAAAAGTCAATTAGTATAGGTTTATCCTGATTTATTATTTCCTGAAAAGTCATTTTCTGAAAATTTAAGATTTAAAATTTTGCTTTTAAAAAAAGCCGCCATTTGCAACGGCTTTCTTTACTTTATTTCAGCGATGCCTTTAGATTAATCTCTACATTCAGTGCATTCCCTATCGCACACATATCTTTAGCCTTGCCTGCAAAGTCCTGAAAACGATCATTATCAATATCAGGTATTTTCGCTTCAAGGGTAAGGTTTGAGTTCTTAACTACGTTGTTTTCGACTACAAGTGAAGCACTCGTTTCAAGGCTATCGGCAGCAATTCCACTTTCTGAAAGAATGTAGGCTAATGTCATACCATAACATGTTGCGTGAGCTGAGGCCAGCAACTCTTCTGGATTTGTAAAGCTGCCATCACTTTTTGCAAAAAAAGGTTTGTAACTTACGTTATTTAATCCGGAACTCGCTATATCCAACTTTCCGTTTCCCTGCTTGAAACTTCCGATCCAAACGGCTTTAATATTTATTGCCATAAAATCTATTGTTTAAAAAATTATTAACAGGACAAAGTTACCTATGTAAAGATTTCCTGACAATGGACATACGGCACAATGTATAGGACATTTTGCCACTTTCTATTCAGGAACTGCCATCCTTTTAAATTCTATAGGGGTTTTTCCTGTGTGGATTTTGAAAAAGCGGACAAAATAAGATTGATCTTCATATCCAAGCTGAGCTGCGATTTCCTTTACCGTCAGGTCTGTATTGACAAGTAGCCGTTTTGCCTGGAGAATGATCCTGTTCTTGATAATGATATTGGGCGATATTCCCTTTTCACGTACAATCTTTCTGTTCAGGGTCTTTGGACTGATAAAGAGCAGTTCTGCATAATCTGCAACACTGTGATTTTTTTGATAATTCGTTTCCACCAATTGGCTGAATTTCCGGCTCAGTTCATCCTCCGTTGTTCCCAAACCTTTTTGGTCAGAACTACGTTCAAGCCACGATCTGCTTGCTGTAATAATGAGTTCTTTGAGTTTCGTCCTTGCCATTTCCTCGGTCCAGTGATCTTCCGTATTCAGTTCCCTTTTTATCTCGTCAATAACCTTTCTGAATGAAATACTCTCGTCCAAGCTGAGTGCTATCGATGGTGTTTCGAAGACATTATTGAATAGGACACCGTCACAGGTCAGTTCCTTATCGTGAAAGGCAATACAGTAAAACTCCGGATTGAAATATACGAGTTCCCCCTTTGTATTATTGCCCAATTGGAATTGTTGACCGATATTGAAAAAAAACAAGGTATCCCGATCGGCTTTATATTCAACAAAGTCAGAAATAACGGTACTTCCAGTTTCGGCAAAGAGAATAATATAACAGTCTCCGGATACTGTACAGGGGAAAGACAGTCCATCTAATTGAATAGCAGCGTCAAAACTTATATAGCCAATTTTCTTCTGTGCGAAAGATTTTAAAATTTCCATAAATAAACTAATATAGTGGTTATTTTTTTTATAGTGGTGTAATTGGTCACTGTTATTATTGACTCTCCTTTTAACATCCTATGTGCATACCGTAAAATCAATAGTATGGAGTTTTCCATCCTGGTTGAGAAATCTGCCTAATAATAACTTTCCATATAGATTGTAAAAAAATAATAAGGTAATTATGATTATAAAAAAGATGTCGTTATTGTCTTTTTCATTTTCTTCAATAGTCATTTTTTTCGTTCAACACAGCGTGGCAGGTCAAAGCGTTTAGTCCACTTGTAATGGTTCATATATGCAAATCGTATATACTGTTAATACCGTCTGTATTCAGAATTTTTCGTGTCACTTTTTCAACTTCAATATTCTTTGGTATACCCTCCATAAGAACGTGTACCGATGATTCTGTCACTAAATAACCGCTCGCAATACCAATAGAGAAACGATAACACTTGCCAATAGGTCTGACCAAACCCAACCAAAAAACATGATAAGTAATGCTCCAATGATCGCGCCAACAGAGCCAAGCATATCACTTATTACGTGCAGGTATGTCCCCCTCATACTGAGGTTTTCTTTGATATCAGCACCACGCATCATTATACAGGTCACAAGCACATTTACCAACAAGCCCATAAATGCAATGAAGAGCATTCCCCCTGATTGAATTTCGGGCGGATTTTGGAAACGTTCTATTGTTTCATAAATAATATATACCGAAATCAGTATCAGAATGGGACAGTTAATAACCACAGCTAATATTTCAAATCGTTTGTAACCATACGTTTTACCATAGTCGGCAGCTATGTTGCTTAATTTAAAGGCTATTAGGGCAATGAAAAGCGAAATAGCATCACTCAACATATGTCCTGCATCTGCCAATAAGGCAAGACTATTTGTAATCAATCCCCCGATAACCTCTACTGCCATATAGGCTGAAATAATTAACAAACTAATGGTTAAAGACTTTTTATTTGCACTATGTGAATGGCTATGTTCGTGGCCATTTTCCATAATTTATTCTGTTAATTAGATATTCTTACTTTTCCATTTTAACCGCAAACTGTTACTTACCCCGTATCTGCTTAAAATAACTAGATAAAAGTCCAGTAACTTTCTTAAACTGGTTACTCAAATAGACTACACTTGAATAATTTAAACGGAAAGCTATTTCAGCTAAAGACAATTCATTATATACCAGTAATTTCTTAACTTTTTCTATTTTCTGAGCAATAAAATATTTTTTAATAGTGGTACCCTCTACCTCTGAAAACAGGTTGGATAAGTAATTGTAATCTTGATGCAATTGATCAATCAATACATCCGATAGATTAGTTCTTAGATTATTATCCTGATGATGTACCAAATCAATGATAATGTTCTTTATCTTTTCGATAATGCGACTTTTTTTATCGTTTATAAGTTCAAATCCTAAAATATCTAAAGCAGCCGTCAGTTTGATTTTTTCTTCAGAGATAGGGTCTTTTGCGAGTATTACTTCTCCCTATTTTATATTAATAACAGTTAAGCCAAGTTTATCTAATTCATTTAGCACTACCATAATGCAACGGTTGCATACCATATTTTTAACAAAAAGTGTTGCCATAATTATTTATGCTCACATTATTTAATTTACGAACCACTACATTTAAGATTTAAGGTGATTATTGCTGCTGTCCCAAGTATTGAAAAGAAGGGTCAACCATTCAATCTAGTACACAGTGGCTATAATCTGTTAGATTATATTTGATTAATCTTCGGCAAGTTGTTTTTGCAGTTATTTTCTTTCTTGCTATAACCAAATGTTGCATTAGTTATCTTTGAACCAAGTTCTCTAAACCGAAATCAGCCAATTTATCTACAATAGGCAAAGTCTTCAGCCCTAATTCTGTCAAGGTATATTCTACCTTGGGAGGAATTTCGGGATAAATCTTTTTATTGACTAATTTATTAGAAACAAGCATGTTCAATTCCTGAATCAACATTTTTTCGCTAATACCAGTTACAGCTCTTTTCAATTCACCATACCGCATCACACCGACGTTGATTTGAAACAATATCATTAGTGTCCATTTACCACCAAGTAAAGTTAAAGACGCTCTAACAGGACAACTATCATCGCACGGTGGATTTATTTTTAAGTTTTTTCTCATTGACAATCAGTAATTTTAACCATTTAGTAAGTACCAAACATATAAGTAAGTACTTGTACAAAAGTATACTATTTCTTAGTTTTGTACAAGTATTGTTTTAAAATTAAGTATTATGATACAGACAGAAATCAATAAACAGATAGCCATTACGGCTTACCAAAGAATTTTTAGGGATTTGGATATTACAGGAGTGGATGAATTAATAAGTAAAGATTTTACAGCATAATCCGACCCTTTCAGATGGATCTGAAGAGGTAAAAGCCGTTGTACAGATGTTTATTCCACAAGGTACCACAAAGCAGAAAGTTTTATTTAAATATGTTGTTGCAAAAGATGATATTGTCATTCTGCATTCCCGTACGGAAGTCGCTGGGAAAGAATGGAGATTTATAGATGTCTATCGTGAAGAAAATGCAAAATTAGCAGAACACTGGGATGCTATGATGCAGATGCTCGAAGCACCGGCAAATAACAATCCGATGTTCTAATAAAAAAATCGTACTAAATGAAGATTCAGCAAATAAGAAATGCCACACTTATTATAGAATACGCAGGAAAGAAAATTTTGATAGACCCGATGCTTTCAGATAAAGGAACGTTGCCTGCATTTATTCCTGCTAAAAATTGGACTTTCAAAAAAAATCCTCTTTGTGAATTACCTTTTTCGAAGGAAGAAATCATCAAAGATGTTGACTTTGTATTTGTTAGTCATTTGCACTATGACCATTGGGACAAAGAGGCGGAACGCTTTTTACCCAAAGGGATTAAAATATTTGTACAGGACCTTTCTGATAAATCCAAAATAGAAAAATCAGGCTTTACCAATGTGGAAATCCTTACTGAAAATTCTTCATTTGGAGATATAAAATTGAGCAAAACCAAAGCCCAACACGGCAAAGGCTATATTTTGAAAATCGCTGGTTTTGTGTGTGGCTTAGTACTAAAACATACTACGGAAAAAACCTTGTATATAGCTGCCGATACTGTTTGGTACGAAGGCGTCCAAGAAGCTATTGATCAACACCACCCCGAAATAATCGTATTAAACGGTGGTAACAATCAATTTGCTTTTGGCGGTCAAGTAATCATGAACAAAAAAGATGTTCATACAGTACATCAAGCCATTCCGTCAGCAACTATCATAGTAAGCCATATGGAGGGTGTAAACCACAATACGCTTACGCGAAAAGAATTAAAAGCATTTCTCGCGGAGAACGGAATAACAGATAAAGTAAATGTGCCTGAAGATGGACAGTCATATACATTTTAATAATTAAACATAAAAATAAAAAATGAGAATATTAGTATTTGGAGCTACAGGCTCACAGCAATTCAACGTAATATCAGAAGGTATTAAAAAAGGAGCGGAAGTAATCGCAGCTACAAGCTCTGAAAAGAGTTTTGAAAAATTAAGCAAGGCAGGTGCTATGCCTGTATTGGCAAATTTGAGCGATGCTCAAAAAATGGTGGAAATAACAAAAGGCATAGACGCCATAGCTTTTATGATTCCCGTTTCGTTACAGAATCCCTTTGACGGCTTACAGTATGCAAAAAATGTAATCGATGCAGCAAAAACAAATGGTGTGAAGAAAATTGTATGGAACACAAGCGGTTGGTTGGAAGCTGCAAAAGTTGGCTCTCCTGTTGACGACGTAAAATTGGATGTTAAAGATTATCTGTTGAATAGCGGACTGAACTATGTAATTATTGAACCAACAATTTATATGGAAAACCTAATGGGAGGTTTTTGTGCACCATTTATTAAAAATGAAAAGAAGCTGGCATATCCCACTCCGGAAGCAATGCCGATAGGTTGGATCGCTTCCAGAGATGTAAGTGCTTTTGTGGTTGAAGCCATTTATAACAAAGACTTGAATGCGGATAGTTTCAAGATCAGTGGATTGGAAAATTTAAAAGGTAATGAAACGGCTGAACATTTTTCTAAAGGCGTAGGAGAAAACATTGTTTATTATCCACAACCTCCAAAGGAGTTTAAAGAAATTTTGACACCATTTGTAGGTGAAGCCGGCGCAGCCAGTGTTGCTGCGTATTATGAAAGTCTTCAAAATGTAAATGAGTATCCAAAAAAATTTAATCCTAATATGAACGAAGTATTAGATAAACTTCCTGTAAAAATGACTTCATTAACAGAATGGTCAAAAGAGAATAAGAAATATTTTTTAAATTAATTCAATTAATTTATTCTTCTCAATTTATAATGTGAGCTAGTAAAATACTAATCCTACATTCTAACAGAAAATCGGATAACCTTTTGGGCTATCCGATTTTCTGTAGATGTGGTTGCATTAATAATAATTTAATGAAAAAAATATCATTCTTAATATTCGCACTATTTTTATTTCACTCAGTACAATCTCAAATACGAGCATTGGAAAAATATTAAATAACGAAAGATCGATAGTTATAGACACCATTCTCAAGATAAGTACAAAAGACAATCTTTCGGTAGATATACAATAAGGTTTAATTGAGGGTAATACGGCGGCAAGAAGTATATAAATAAATCTAGCTATTTCCAGTCAGCTATTTTCGCTATGGCATTTCTAGCTACGATGGATGGGTGCATTGTCAATAACTACTATAATTTTCTTTGTTATTTGTGTTGTAAATTGGTCTAAGAAGTCAATTACAGCAGCGGAATTTATTGCCCCCTCAACCATCCATGAACAAAGCTTGCAATCTGGTGTCATGAGTTGCATGATCTTATTTTTTATTGTCCAATACCAATTTAGGCATTATCGTAATGAGAAATATAACTGAATTGAGTTTGATTTAAACCAAAATGACGTTATTCTTATTTTAGGTTTTTGCTTATTCGTTTTCGGACAAGCATCACAAGAGCTAGTACCAGCCTGAGGCTTTCCAGCCTCTCTAAGATAATACATAAATCTACGCTTAATACATGAAGGAGGTTTATATTTGCATGATAACCAATTTTGTGTTACATTTATTTAGCCTACTAATAAGAGGAAAGTTGGATAAGTGATTAGGAGTTTTGCAGAATCTTTAATTGACAATAGAGGTAGTCAAAACCCAAAATTTGGTTTTATGATAAATTTCTTCTTCATAGAATACAGCGAAAATTAGGAAGAATAAAATATCTGAACAAATTTTCTATGTTCTGAGCGATGTAGTGTAAAATAAGGAAAATAACTGGTGTATTTCAGAAATATTATTTACAGACTAAACTATAGTCCTTATATTGCATTTAATTATAAATAGTTTCATAGAAGTAGCTGTGAAAATAATATAAATGAATAAACATTACTTCTTTTTTTACGTTTTTAGTTTGTATAATTGAATATCATCATGCATAAGCGTATTATTACTATTCTGCTTTTATTACCATTGGTAATACTCATAGGTCTTCCTTGCTCGATGAAGCAAGACTTTAAGCATCTATTGGGTATTCCTGTCAATGGCTCAATTCAAGTAGAGAAGAACAATACCTCCGTATGTGTATATACCTATGCTCAGAGTACAAAAGAGGCGAAGAAGAAACAACAGCTTGAGATAAAAAAGTTATTAAACAGGCCTTCTCCGAAAGTTCTTCTATCAACTGATATTACTTCTTTTCAGCCTATTGAAACAGGTTCCGCTACCTTTCCTTCAATTCCAATATTTCTTATATACCGGAAATTAATTATTTGATTTTGAATAAATTGTTTGTAGACGATAAGATGAAATTCATTTTATCGATCTTGCTGTGTATTCATTTTTTTATAATTAATTAGTCTGTTTATGAGAAAGAACAATCAAGAATTACAACATACATATCTTTTATCTGGTACGTTTACACTAGCCTTACGTTTGGTCGTGGGTTGGACTTATTTTTCAGCTTTTTGGAGAAGACTTATTTTAGAGAACAAATTCAATCCCGATGAAGCCGGATATATTGGTGAAAAGTTTAATCATTTTTTACCCAATGCTTTAGGTATAAAGCCCATGATCGAATATTTGGTGTCTAATCCTGATGTTTTATGGTGGGCTATGGTCATATTTACAGCAATAGAAGCCATTGTTGGCCTTTTAATTATGCTAGGCCTATTTACCCGATTAATGAGTGTAGGCGTCCTAGCCTTGGCTACCGGGATCTTATTAGGATCCGGATGGCTCGGAACAACCTGTCTGGATGAATGGCAGATTGGGATTTTAGGTATGGCTACTGGCTTTGCAATTTTCTTTACCGGAGGAGGCCGATATTCTCTCGATTATTATATTCAGAATAAAGCTCCATTTGATCGGTTCAAATATTCTTCATGGCTTATGTCAGGACCCTTGCCCATTGGTGATAAATTGGTGAACAAGATATTGATATCAGGAACTGTCATCATATTTTTTATGACATTATTTACCAATCAATACTTTCATAATGGTGTGTGGGGCGAATTGCATAATAAATCGGTTAAGCCTGTTGTTGAAATTTCCGACGCAAAACTAGAAGATGGAAAATTATCATTTACAGTTTTCAGAGTCGAAGGAGTGGACGTTTACGGATCCTTTCTGATTGGTATTAGGCTCAAAAATCAAGATGGAAATGTGATAATAGACAAAGACGGTGAAGCACTATCTCAATTTTCCTTAGCGGCTATCAATAATTATTATATAGCTAAAGTAGTGCCAGGTAAGCATAGCCTTATAATTCCATTAGGCAGTAGAGCTGGGTTAACTCTGGATGATGAAAGTTTACAAAACCTGCCTAAAGGAATCTATGAATTAATTCTTACGGATATCAGTGGTATCGAGTGGACATCGAGTATTAATCATTAAGCTGTAAAGTATTATGAAAGTAGTTATAATGTTGATTCTGCTTTTTAGTATTTCAGCATGTCAAACATCTAACATCGTTACAGAAACGGATCTGGCTAATACTCCAGCTAGAAAAGTGGGAAAACATTATGTTTTACAAGTTAGTGGCGGGTATGACGACCTATGTCAGGATGAAATTGAACGGGCTTCAAAACATTTACCTGGTGTTCGTTTTGCCTATTGGCTGCAAGGAGAACAAATGTTACTTGTGGATTTTGATGAATCGAGAACAAACATTGATTCAATCAGTATTGCTATAGCCAGACACGGATATGATACGGAAAGACATAGAGCTGATGACTTTGTTTATAAACGATTGGCGTTTCAGTGCAGATACAGATAATTTATAATGATATGAAATATATAAAAAACAACTTAGCCTACATCATAGGCGGTATTATTGGAGCCATAACCGGTTATTTATATTGGCACTATGTCGGATGTTCCACCGGAACATGCCCTATAACTGCATCTCCAATCAATAGCAGTATATACGGGACTATAATGGGATTTTTGGTTGGTGGATTTTTTAAGCGAAAGAATCAATCAGAAGAACAATAACAAATATAAACAAGAGGAATAATTTAAAATTTACGATATGAAAACAATTATAATGACAATAGTATTTACTGCATTATTTGCAACATCTTGCAGTGCGAAAACAACAAAAGAAGAATCTGTATCAGAGACTAGAAATGTTGAGAATAAAGTGAAAATAATTCACTTGACAAAAGCCGAGTTCTTGAAAAAGGTGGCAAATTATGAGACAAACCCCACCGAATGGAAATATCTCGGCGATAAACCTGCTTTAATCGATTTTTATGCAGATTGGTGTGGTCCCTGTAAAGTAGTTGCACCTATTTTAGAAGAGCTTGCAGATGAATACGGTGGAGAAATATATATTTATAAAATAGATACAGAACAGGAGCAAGAATTGGCATCGGTTTTTGGAATAAGAAGTATTCCCTCATTACTATTTATTCCGATGACAGGACAACCACAAATGGTAGCAGGAGCAATGCCCAAAGCTAACTTAAAGGATGTTATAGAAACAGTTCTATTAAAAAACAAGACTGTAGAAAATAATTTATAATAGGAATAGTAAAGTGATAGAGTTGTAAAATCGGACAACTCTATCATTTTATTCTCCGGATTAACTTAAATATTCAGAGGTAAGAGATGTCTACTAAATATATAAATAAAATAAAAGAGCATCACCTTAATCTTTATCAACCCGATAAGCCTCAATTTGAGGTTATTGATTTAGGTGCTTATCTAAAAGAACAGGGCGAAAATGCTACTCAGGCTCACATTCAAAGTTTCTATCAGGTTATTTGGTTTAGATCAGGGGATGGTAAGCATATTGTTGATTTTAAGGAATATCCTGTTTCGGAAAACTCTATATTTTTTATTTCTAAAAATCAGGTACACTACTTTGATAAATATTCTGATTATACAGGAGTGTTGATAAACTTTAATGAGTCATTTCTCGTACAACAAGATAGTGAAATTGAGTTTTTTCTCAGGTGTAGCTTATTTAATAATCCTTACCAGCAACCCTTGTGTTGTATTCAGTGCAATATGGATTCTATCCTAAATGAATATTTAAAACAGATAGAGAGAGAGCTTACTTGCGAAAATAATTTTGGAAAAGAAGAATTATTACGGGCATATCTCAAATCGTTTCTGATACAAATTCAGCGTAGAAGAAATGAGTTTGAAAAAAATGGGAAACAATCGTTTTTTCAAATAAATGAAAAACGGCATCAACTCATTCGATTCATTAATCTGATTGATGAAAATTATCAAAAAGGATTGACAATTACTGAATATGCTCACTTGTTACGCATCTCAACACGTACTTTGTCAGATTTGACCAATCAATTGTTAGGTAAAAGTCCATCACTAATGATACAGGAACGCATTATCTTGGAAGCGCAAAGGATGTTATTATATTCAGAACTCAATGTAAATCAAATAGGATATAGATTAGGTTTTGATGATCCATCTTATTTTGTGAAATATTTCAAAAAGCATACAAAGCGGCCTCCGTCGGAGTTTAGAAAGTCAATCGATTAAAGTTTTTAACGTACTTTTCCTGTAATATATATTAAGTAATTATTATTGATTTTTTGTTGAGTTATTTCAAGAAATCATCCAATTCTGGGCCTGTGATTTTTTCTGATTGGCTGTTGACTTAGAGTTTGTTTTTGTGGTTTATTCTTTTTCGGCAATCTGGGATCACTCCATGACTCTTTGTAATCAATATCTGCTTTATTTTCTTTCCAGAGATATGGATATGCAAAATCATGACCACCCCACCACTTGACTTTAGCTTTTGTTATATAGCCTGCTTCTATCAGCATTTTATCGCGAATCCGCATTTCGTATTTACCATATTTGACAAAAGTATCAGGATTTTTCTTGCAGGAAAAAGCTTTGTCCTTTTCATCATTGAGGAATACATAGGAAGAAAATATTCCATCATTATCCTTCTTTTTAAGACCTTCCAGATATATAAAGCCATCCTCTTCCAAGGTTTGCCACTGTTCTGGCGTTAATTTAACCCCACCGATAGAACGTACTTTCGGTATCGGCATCTCCTGCTGTAGCTCTCTTGAGGCTTGTTGTTGTAACAATTCGATGTTCTTTTGAAACGCTTTTTTTAGATTCCCATAGCTAAATTTTCGATCTACTTGCGAGCCTTTGAAAGCTATATTGTTATACCGAAACGATACCCCTTCGATCTGATTGGTACCCAGTTTGAGTTTATACTCAAGCTCAATTTCAAACTTTTTAAGTCCAAACCGAAGGTCAGCCGGATTTTTACAATTCGGCAGAACAGCTTTAATCGCATCATGGATATAATACTTTACCTTATCCGGATTGTCTAATTTCTCTCTTTTAACCCGATCTTTTCCCTTACCATAAGTCAGTTTATATTTGTCCTTTAGCTTCTTACAGGTCTTGATATTCCGCTTATAATCGTTATTGACAGATATCAGTTTTAAGTCATTGTTAATGCGGTTATACACAATATGTAAATGTTCATTGTCTGCATTATGATGACGAACAATGATATATTGTGTGTCTTTAATTCCCATTTCCTGCATATATTCTTTGGCTAACTGTACCATAAAATCATTGGTGATCCTTGCTTTATCCTCTGGTGCAAACGATATTGGGATATGCCCGACAGGTTGCTTTATTTCTTTTCTGCCGGAACGCTGCATGGCAAAACTACGGATCATATTTTTGGCATTATCTGCCCATACTCCTTCCGCTTCCAATAGTTCAGCCGTCTCATTCATCACATAAGACACACATCCCTTAAATGACTTTCCTTTTATATTCTTAGCGATCATCCAGTAGCTTTTTGATTCTAGTAGTTATACTTATTACCTCCATAGCCGTATTGGCAAGACCTGCTTTATTGGCTTGCCTTGCTATCTGGTTCAGGTTATTAGCCATCCCGGATAGTTTTCGCATTAGATACAAATCTTCCAGAGAGAAGCGGAATTTTACACTTCCTTTAAGTACCATCTCCCGTGCGTACTGTGTAGCTTTTATACCCAATTTCCCTGCTTTATCCTTCACCGAATTAAAATCCTTTTCGGTCAATTTGAGATTAATCGAATAATTCAACTTCTCCTTTTCTTTGGCCGGCCTCCCTTTACGCTTACTCTTATTTTCCATACCGTCTCTGTTTAATATTGAAAAACTCTCATATGCCATATATCAGAGCGTGATGTAACGGAAGCGACCACCGGAAGATAAAGTGGAGTCTCCGCTCGCAGCCCGGACCTTTTGCGACCATCGGGAGCGAAATCCGCAGGCTGCCAAGTGACCTCAGAACAGGCGACCAACGTGAGCGTGTTTTGAAGCGGATGATAAATCCTAAGGGTACCGGATTTATCTTCTGCGTGGTCACAGCCCCCTGCAAGGGCAAGGTATGCACGAAGGTTGTCCGAAAATGTGCGGAGCGATTTTCGGGTAACCCGTGCGATTACCTTGCTACTTTGACGACGAGAAAAAAATAAAGAGGTGGTAGTCTCTTTATTTTTTGAATTGGCGGCAACCATTAAACACCCTCCGGAACATAAAACCATACAGTCCGGACATTTAATTGTTACATCATTTTTAAAAATACGGCTTGGATAAGAGGCCGCTGATAGTGCTTTTTCACTTTTCATAAGTCTGTTATTTTAATGATACAGACCACGAATTAAATAATAATATTTCTTGAATTACAATGCTTTACCCGGATCGGATTTATCTGCGGGGACTCGCTGTAAATTACTGTTTCAGGCATAAAAATATCGGTGTAGACTGCTGCAGTTTGCCTGTCCTATAATTGAGATAAACGACCGGACACTAAAAAATCAAATTCTCTCTTTTAAATCAAATGAACAGATAATACCATCATCATTTTTAATGCAAAACAAAGTCATTCTATGCAATAGAAACGAGTATTATATACTGATAAATAAGTTCTTATATATTCGCGTTTGAAAGTCTGATAAACTTACAATTTGCAGTTTTTACAGATAAAAAAACAGATTATTTTCAATTTGTCTATAAAACACTAAAAATTGGAGGTTGGTAAACCTGCTATTTTTCCAATAGCCTTTCAGATTTGACAAACCGGTAATTATCAAACTTGAAAAGTTGGTTGTTTGGTAATTTGGAAACAGGAAGACTTGAAGATTTCACAACATGAAAGGTTGATCGTTTTAGTATTTTATTGAAAATAAGATGAATTGAAAATCTGATAGTCATCCGTACAACTTTCAATTAAGAAGTAAAAACTGAAAATTTTCTAAATAATAATATGTCTAATTTTAAAACTATCCATTCGCATGAAACAGAAACCTTTATTTATCGCTTTCTCCACCCAGAAGGGCGGAGTCGGTAAAAGTACCTTTACTATCCTGGCCGCAAGCTACCTGCATTACCAAAAGGGCCTGAATGTCGCCGTGATAGACTGCGACTATCCGCAGTGTAGTGTCTATGAGATGCGTAAACGGGAGATCCGTCAATTGGAGACCAACCTGCATTACCAGTCCAAAGCTATTGAGCTGTTCGAATCACTGGGAAAGCAAACCTATCCGATTGTCTGTGCCAAGCCCGAAGAGGCTATAGCCAGAGCACAAGAGTTCTTATCAAAAGAAAATTCCGCTTATGATGTGGTCTTTTTCGACCTGCCCGGTACCATCAACAACGAGGGTGTGATTACTACTTTTATGGGCATGGATTATGTCTTTGTTCCGATGGCCCCTTCCCGGCTCTCGATGGAAAGCACCCTTTCGTTTATTGTCCCCGCCAGTGAATTGATACAGGAACATACGGATATAAACCTGAAATCCATCCACCTGTTCTGGAACCGTATCGACGGACGGATCAAAAAAGAATGGCTCACCCATTACAAAAGCGTTATCCGGGAGTTCGGCTTATCCCTGATGCAGACTGCCATACCCCAATCCGTCCGCTACGACAAGGAGCAATCCCTTGAGGGCAGTGATGCTGTTTTTCTGTCTACGATTTTCCCTGCCGACAAAAAACTGGTCAAAGGCAGTAACCTGGATCTGCTGGTCGATGAAATACTGGATATTATTCACTTAAAACCTCAGATCTAATGGCAACAGATAAAACAACAAATAGATATGAAGACCTGCTTAAATCGGCACATAAAGGAATCGATCTGGATCAGCCTGTACACAAAACAGGGCAGGAAGAAAAAGTAGCAGAGCCTGTAGATACAATACCTGTCGATGTAGTCGCGGATGGTTCAGATCCTGCGAAGATGGAACCGGATGCAAAACCTGATAATCCACCTGCATCAACAACATCGATATCAACAGAACTGCCTTCATATAAAACTCCCGGAAAGAAAAGACGTAAAACCCAGGGTGACTATCAAGAGGTGTTCTTTGTACGTGTGGATTTCACCCATCGCAAACCGCTCTATATTACGGCTGCTACCCATCGCAGGCTGATGCGCATCGTTCACTTGATGGACGAATCCAAAGCCACGATCAGCAGCTATGTGGAAAATATCATCCTGAACCATCTGGAAACTTTCAGAGAAGATATAGATACTATTTACCATACAAACAATCTTAATCCGACAGAATAATGGATACATTTATAAAAACACTTGTAGTGATAAACCTGTGGCTATGGACCGGATTGTTTCTGAGCAGTTCATCGCTTCGAAAGGCATTCGTGGATATGCATCGCAGTATGGCATCGGATCTATATGAAGCAGTGAAGAAACAACTGGTAAAGCTATATAAGATAGTAGCCGGCTTTATATCACGGAAACTAAAGAAAGCCTCACATTATATTGAAGAGAGCAGCTATGAGCTTCGTGTGGGCGTAGCCCGCTCTCTTGTCAGCAAGGAGCTATTGGAAGAATTAATGCATAAAAACCTTGTTGCTGCCATCTCTCGCGCACGGATGATGGATCAGGGAGATTCCGGGGTGATGTGGGATGATCTTGAGACAATGGCAGATCTGGCTACCGGAAAAGAGGTTGGCTACGAAGGCCGGAAAACTTCAGTAGAGACAGCCTTTAAGTTATGCAATACGGATTTCTTCGAACAACTGATCACTCGTATTCCCCGTGCCCAGGAACGCATCCTGCTGGCACTAGACCGGATAGAAGACAGCAGCCCTTATGAGTCGGTCAGAAATGAAGCATACCGCAAGTTTATAAGGCAGTAAGCGCATTCTGATAAAAGATAAGAAAAGATAAAATAGGAAATAGGCAATAAAACCAGCCCACGAAAATTAATCCGTGGGCTGGTTTTCGATTATTATTATACCATCCATATGGTATAGAATAAATACAATGGTAATGCCATCGGCTTCCAAACCGGAGCCACTGGCTACCATCAGACTGTAAACCCGGAAAACACTCCCGGATTAGTTCTTTCTTTGTCCGTCCATTGGTTTACACTTTTTATTGTCAACCATTTTCAGGAAAAGACAACCATTTTCAGGAAAAGACATATTGTCTAAGTATGACAAATTACGCCTAAACAGGACAAATTACGTCACATAGGAAAAACTTACCATTTAGTGGTATATATTGCGATTGTAAACGAATTTTATTAATTAAAAAAGAATTCATATGGAAGTAATAAACATTGAATCCGGAGCTTTTGACGCGATGATGAACCGTTTTGAAGCCTTTATTCAAAAAGTGGAAAACCTGTGCGGGGATCATCAGGACAAAGGTCTTCACCGCTGGCTGGATAATCAGGATGTATGCCGGATACTTAACATCTCGAAACGTACCCTACAAACCTACCGGGATAACGGTACACTCTCTTTTACCCAGATCAACCATAAAATATTCTACAAGCCGGAAGATGTGGAATCAGTTATTAACAAATTAAAATCAAAGTAGTATGAGCAATGAAATTATTACAAGAGAAAACGATCGTATAAAAAGATTCTTTAGTTCATTGGACAGGATGCTGGACAAGATCGAAGCCGCGCTGACAGGATGCAAGCCGACACTCAACGGGGAACGTTTTCTCAGCGATCCTGAAGTATCGGACAGGCTAAAGGTCAGCCGAAGGACTTTGCAGGATTATCGAACCACAGGGAAAATACCTTATATCCAATTAGGAGGTAAGGTACTTTATCGGGAAAGCGATATACAAAAGCTATTGGAGGAAAACTACCGTAAAGGATGGCAGTGAACTTCAGATGTGGACTAAGCTAGCCCAAACCCAACTATTTTTTTCTTTTTATCCGGTAACTTTTACCACACAGCAAGCAATGGTAAATAAGACAAAGCTTTTTCTGTTCAGGAAAACCCTTCGGGGCTCCGGCTTTGGTATTTTACCGGCTTGCTGTTCATTCGTGGACGGATAAATATGAGAATCATTATTTAATCAATTTTGTTTAATCATGGATAGAAGCAGCATGACAATAGCAATTAACTCTTTATAATAGACCCCATTCGGATAGAAATACTTATTTTTGTTCTAACAAATAAAAAAAATGTTGTATGTGGTCTGACTGGAAAGAACAAATCAAACACCAGCCAAAGGTAAGGCACAGTTTATTGTGGGAATATGACCTTTGCAGTTTTGACTGGCAGTATATGCGGGCTCTGGTAGTAGAGCGTGTCATAGAAAGAGGCTGGGATGAGGATTATTATGCCCTGTTCGCTCTTTACGGGGGAATGGATGGTGTCAGACGAATCATACGGGATGAAGTATTGATCCTTTCCGATAAAGATATTGCTTTTGTTTGTACCGCTTTTAACTTAAAGAAGGAGGATCTCAAATGTTACATACGCAAACAGTCGAGACAGGCACTTATGAACTCTTAAAATCTATTATGAGTGATACCGTATTCGATCAATTCTCATTGGCCGGAGGTACTGCTTTGTCATTGCTTATCGGACACAGGAAAAGCATTGATCTGGATTTATTTACCGTAGAAGAATTCAACCCTTCATGGCTTGAAAAATACTTGCAGGATAAATATGCTTTCAGAGGCGATTTCAGGGAAGGTTTCAGCCTGAAAGGTGAAGTGAACGGAGTGAAACTGGATTTTATCCGTCACGACTATCCGGATGTAGAAGCTAGAATACAGGATGATGGTATACGCTTATACAGTCTGAAGGATATTGCAGCGATGAAACTATCGGCTATTGCCGACAATGGAACCCGGTTGAAAGACTTTATCGATGTGGCTTATTTATCGGGGTATTTATCGCTAAAAGAAATGCTGACGGCATTCGGAACAAAATATCCGCAGACAAACCCCTATCGCGCAGCCAAAGGTCTTAGTTATTATGATGATATCCGTTTTACGGAAAAAATAGACCTTTTAGGTAAGGACTTCAACTGGGAGGATATTACCACCCGTTTGTCAGCTATGACCCAGGAAGAAAACAAGCGTTTTGATGTGTTGAATAAAGTTCAAAAAGAAGAACGGGTTCAAATTCCAAGAAGGAAAAGTAGGGGGATAAGGTGAGTTGTTCGCTTAAATAACACAGGCTGTCGAACTTTTAGATTTCATAAATTGCATTCGGCAATAGCGGAAAACCGTTAAAAGTTAGTGGCATTTTTGTAATATTACAAAACTTACAAAAATAGTACTTAAAGGGAACAAAAATTGGAGGAGAACTACCGCTAAACCTTTGGGTTGTAAGGGGGGGGGAGTAGAGTATGGTATATCAATCAGATCTTATGCAGAGGAAGAGGAGAGCAGCTTTTGTTCCCTTTTTTTTGTTTGCTGTTGACCTTAAGTCGGGTCTATATCCTATGCGTCGGATGTCGTCTTCGCATGCTATGTCCCTTTGGCTCCGCAGATAAAGAAAGCCAAGCGTCAATTTTTTAGGAGGGAATACTTTCCCGAAGAGATAACGCAGGGGAAGTATTTTCACCTAAACTCACAGAGCCTGAATTTGACCGCGTGGCTTATCCATGTATTTTTGCCAAATGGATATAGTGCGAAGTGAGATGCTCTGGATGAAGAGGAAGCAAAATGGGAAACTGAAATAGGCTATATCTTTTTAATAAAGGCATATTATAGAAGCCTTCGATCCAGTTTTCCTTTTATTTATTTTCATGTAGATCAGTTGTATATGGAGAGTCTTAGCCTATCATAGAACAGAAGTAGTAGTTTTGCTTCCTTATGTATATGAGCTAAAAGAATCAACTCAGCTGTTTTTTTTCTTTTTTATCCTGATGAATAAATATTATATTGAAAAAAATGTAATTCATTTCAAATGTGTTAATTTGTATATAAATAAATATTTTATAAACGATTTATTAAAGAAATTAATTAATTTTAAACAACATTTCGCTTTACAGCAGCAACCTAAGTAATAATATATTAAACAAGAGGTTATCCGCTAAGATAAAGAATCATTAAATCTAAAATGGAGTGAATTTATGGAGCAAAGCCCTCAAAATGAAAAAGCAATACAGATAGAAAAATTAGAATCACAAATTCGAGAGATATTTGGACGGGTTGTATATTCTCATAAAACTCAAGAGAAATGTGCAGATATAGTTTTAACCCTACACAAGAATTTAAAACTTGCATTAATTATTATTTCAGCATTAGTAACAACAAGTTTCTTTATCAAAATATTTGGGGAAAATCAATGGTCCTTATTTGTTGGTGTAATACTATCTACGATTTTACTTGGACTAAACACATATACTAAAGATTATGACCTTGGTGAGATTGCACAGAAGCATACAAATGCAGCTAATGAATTATGGGATATTCGGGAGTGTTTTTTATCTCTTCTAACCGACATGAAAGCTGATTTATTATCTGTTAATCAGATTGTAACTAGACGAGATGAACTCCAAAATAGATTATATAATGTATATTCAGGTTCCCCTAGAACAAATAGTAAAGCTTATAAAGAAGCATCTAAATCTTTGCAAATAAGCGAAGAACTTACTTTTAGTGATAAAGAAATAGATTTATTCCTCCCTTCTGAACTTCGGAAAATACAAGATAATAAATGAATACATCACAAACATTTCAGCTTTTCCTGACAAATCTTTCAATTAAAAATAGAGAAGAAATCTCGAATAGATATAAGCGTATAACTAAGATTCTTAATCAAAAATATTATTTGATAGACTCAGACACTAATAATTCTCTTCAAGTGGGAAGTTATGGGCGTAGAACGGCTATAGATGGAGTTAGTGATTTAGATATGATTTTTGAATTACCTTCTGCAACTTATACCAGATTCAATAATTATGAGAATAATGGTCAGTCTGCTTTATTACAGGAAGTTAAGAGTACAATTAAACAGACTTACCCCTCTACAGATGTAAGGGGAGATGGGCAAGTCGTCGTTGTGAAATTTGCAAACTATGTTATTGAGGTTTGTCCTGGTTTTAAGCAAAAAAACGACTCTGCCTATTTATATCCAGATGCTAACGATAGAGGAAGTTGGAAAAGAACTAATCCTAAACCTGAAATTGACGAAATAAATTCTTTTAATCAAACAACAAATGGAAATCTTAAGAATTTAGCAAAGATAGTTCGAGCTTGGAAAAATAAATGTGGAGTAAAAATATGTGGATTATTGATAGATACTTTATGTTATGAATTCTTGCAAGAACGAAAGGATCATCAAATAACAAGTCTTTCAAATTATGACATTCTTGTTCAAGACTTTTTTAAATATCTTAAGGATTATGACACAAATCGGAAATATTGGTATGCACCTGGAAGTAATCAAAAGATATATAAGAAACAATCAAATTTTATAAGTAAGTCAAAGAAAGCATATGAAAATATAAAAGAGGCTATTAATAAAAAAGATAATAACACGGTATATGGTATATGGCGTAAAATCTTTGGAAGCTCTTTTCCATATCCAAAGGAAATAAGAGAGTCTTCTTTAAATTATACTCCTGATGAAGAATTTATTGAAGATTTATACCCTGTGGATATAACCAATATCTTAAAAATAGAATGTGAGGTTAGTCAAGCTGGTTTTAGGACTGAATATCTTCGCAAAATGCTGACAAAATTAAAGGCTAGGAAAAAATTGAAATTTTTCATTGAGTATACAGATGTCGAACCACCCTATACTGTAAAATGGAAAGTGAAAAATAAAGGATTAATTGCAAAACAACGAAATAATTTGAGAGGTCAAATATTAAACGATTCTGGAAGTGGTATAAGAAATGAGACCTCAGATTTTGAAGGGGAGCATTATGTTGAATGCTATCTAATTAAGGATGGTCGATGTGTGGCAAGAGATCGAATTGATGTGCCTATCTCTAACTTATAGAGCAGAATGTTTACAGACTTTTCTTTGAACTACAAATTAGAGAAAGGGAATGCCACAAACATAATCAAATATATAATACATTTATTTCCAACTTTTTAAGCGAATATTCATTTCTTTGACTAATTCCGAATTATTTTGGTATACAAGATTAGTCTTTATCAGAGTTTCTAATTTACTTGCTGCCTGAAGAGTTGAGAGCAAGCTGTTTTCGACCAGTTTATCAAAGACCCAGAGCATACCGTGGTACTCGATTGAATTTTTCTTAGCACAGTTTCTTACAGCTTTATCACTACTGAGTATCATCGCTTGAATCTTTTCAGCAAGGAATAGTACTGTCTTATCATTTTCGCACAAGGCTTTCGGGTAGTTTTGTTTTTGTATATTAATCCTGTCTTCAGCTAGGATATTATGAATTGTTAATTTCTCTATCGACTGAAATGCCAAAAGTAGGTTTTGCTGATGGATATGTAGCTCATTAAAAACATCTAAAGAAGTATGTATCTCCAGCTGAAGAGAAAAAAGAAGATTCGTAAGATTCAAATCATGCAAATCAATAAATATACAGGCATCCGTTACGGCAATTTTCATTATATTGTAATAATTTGCTTACGGAAATCGATCAGAGACTGGTTATTTAAGACAGCTGCTTTACTTAAAGAAACAAGCTCTTCAGCCAATGCCCTGAACAATAATTGAGTAAATCTGTTCGATTCTTCCAGTCCTGTATATTTATAATCTTCGGGCTCTACTACTTTCCATCCATTCTGGACTATTATGGAGGCTAATTGGTTGCAATGATTTTCCGAAATAATATTGAGGTCTTTACATCTGTATATCAATGCTTGTATAGAGATTCCGTATTGTTTTTTTAGCTCTCCTAATTCCTGAATGAATATTTTTTTACGGGCTACACCCAATTCTTTTTCGATTGCAAGTTTGGGTATAAGCATTGCAGCCGCAAATTGGTTGCAATATCTTTCTTTAACCTTTTCCGGCAAATTCCCCAAGGGCAGTAATAAATGGCCCAATTCATGTAATACAGTAAATCGCACCCTATCGGCTGATTTTAAATTACTCTTATTTATAACAATAACGGGGATGGAATCATTAAGCCAGGTCTGCATACCATCAAAGCTGTCTTCCGAGTTTACAGAAACAACTTTTATATGGTTATCCTCAAGTAATTCAATCGTATTGTATATGGGATCTATTCCTAAGTTCCAGGAAGATCTTACTTCATGTGCTGATTTGTCAATATCTTCAAAAGACAATATAACCGGAAAATCTTTTAAAGGATTATTAAATAGGGTTCCAATGCCAAGAATCTCTTCCAATTCCAGATATCTGGATAATATATCCTTGGTCGACTCAACAATTCTGGATTGTTCTTTCACTGGTAGTCTTGTTTGTTTTCTAAATTCAAGATTACCTAATTCAATTTTAGTGTCTCTGAAGAAAAAGTCAGGTTGTACATGAAGAGCCTTGCTTAATTGATAAATCATATCACTGTCAGGAATAACTTCACCTTTCTCGTATTTATGCAATGCCTGACGAGATATTTTGTTGTCAAGAGCATCTGCTAAGTCTTGTAATGAGAATCCATTCAAGATGCGAGCAGACCTGAATCGTTCTGAAAATAAGTTGTTCATTATATATGTTTTGCGGATTATCCTTTATTATATAACACAATTTCCGCCTATTTGGTTGACAAATATACTATATTTATTTAATAATGTCAACTTGTCATGTATATATTTTTCTCTATTCCGATTTTGACATGACAAAATTTCTTAAAAATATTTTAGTTGACAAAACATTAAATTGGAGCAATTTTTGTCAACTAAAATATTGTATCTTTATAACAAGATTTAGATTAGTAATATGAGTAAAACAAAGATAAGTACAAAAAATCAAAATCTCCTTTGGGCCGTTTCCGGAGGTAGATGTCAATATGATGGCTGTAACAGAGTATTGTATCAAGATATACTAACAAAAAAAGCATATAACAGTTCATATATAGCTCATATTGTCGCCGATGAACCATGTGGGCCACGTGGAGATATAGTGCGTTCATCAGAGCTTGCCAATAATATTAAGAATTTGATGTTGTTGTGTGATGTACACCACAGACTAATTGATATTGAAGATGTTACAGGGAATTCCGAGTCCAGATTATTGGATATGAAAAAGAAACATGAAGACCGTATAGAACGGCTCACCTCAATTGCACCAAAACTTTCAAGTAAGATAATATTATATGAGGCAAATATTGGAACACATCACTCTCCTCTATCATATGATATAGCCTGTGATGCTATGTTTCCTGATTTCTATCCGGCAGATAATGATCCTATTGAACTGGGTACAAAAAATGCGATTTTAAAAGATAGTAGCCATATCTATTGGTTATCAGAAGAAGCGAACTTGATTTCTCAGTTTGATTTAAAAGTCAAGCCTTTATTAATGCAGTCATCGACTTGTCAATATTCAGTATTCGCAATGGCTCCACAACCGATGCTCATTAAGCTAGGGGTTTTATTGAATGATATATACAATGTTAGAATATATCAAAAGCACCGAGAACCTTCCACCTGGAAGTGGCAGAAATCATCGACAGAAATAAAATATCTAATTCATGAACCTGTTGATAAAACCAAAACACCGGTATTTCTTTTTAGTCTTAGCGGCACTGTTGCTCATAAAAGGGTTGAAGAGGTTTTAGGTAATGATATTAGTATATGGGAAGTTTCCTCTGACTCTCCAAATAATGACTTTTTAAAAACTGAAAAACAACTTTCCGATTTTCGCAAGATAGTCAGATCTCTCTTTGACAAAATAAAGTTCCATCATGGCTATGTTGATTTACATATTTTTCCGGCTATGCCGATTTCTGCATCAATAGAATTGGGTAGAGTGTGGATGCCTAAGACCGATATGCCTATGATAATATATGATCAAAACAATGATAATCATGGATTTTTTGAGACAATAACTATAAAATAATTATATATGATACTTTCAGAAGGACAAAAACATCAGTTTAGTGAAATTCTCGAAACACTTGGAGAAACATTGGATATTACTGAAACTCAATATAACACTGCGGTCAGTAGTTACAAGGCAGTCGGAGAATGGCTAGCTAAGCCGGAATCTTCTTTGTCTGCTTACTCTCCTGAAATCAGACCGCAAGGATCTTTTATGTTGGGTACTATGATAAAATCTATTAATGAAAAAGATGATTTAGATATTGATTTGGTCTGTGAACTTACCGGAAAAAATCCGCAATGGACACAGTATCATCTTAAGCAGATAGTTGGGAATCGGCTTAAAGACCATATTACTTATAATGATATGCTGGATAAAGAAGGACGCCGGTGTTGGACATTAAGATACGCAGACAGTTCCAATTATCATTTAGATATATTACCAAGTTTGGTATGCCACGATTATAAGATTATTCTGGAAAGGACTTTTTCGGCAACGGCAATAACTGATAATAATTATGATTCTTTAGCTATTCGTATCACAGATAAAGAACACATAGGCTATATGACAGATCCCGTATCTGAAAACTGGATGAAGAGTAATCCCTTTGGCTATGCCAAATGGTTCTTCAATGAAGCTGTAATAGAGCAGAGAAAGACGGTTATGCTGTCAGCTTCTGTAAGTCCGGTACCTAAGTACCAGAAAGAAAAGTTGCCGCTTCAACGGGTTGTGCAGATATTGAAACGCCACCGTGATATGATGTTTAATGGTAGTGAGGATAAGCCTATTTCTATTATTATAACGACATTAGCTTCAAGAGCCTATAAGAAAGAGTCATCGGTGATTGAGGCTTTAACTAATGTAGTTACCAATATGCATTCTTATATTGAAACCCGTTTAGACCCATTTTCAGGGAAATATATTAAATGGATTGCAAACCCTGTGAATCCGGAGGAGAACTTCGCTGATAAATGGGCTGATCATCCCCTTCGAGAGCAGAATTTTTACAAATGGTTACAGCAAGTTCAAAAAGATATAGAGTTTCTATTACAGCAACAGGGGATTTATCGTATTAGTGCAGCCATGAGCAAACCATTTGGTGAAACAGCTGTAAATAAGACTTTTTCTGTTTTAGCAGAACGAAATTTGAATAATAGGCAAAATGGAGACTTAAAAATGAATAAAAATACCGGAGTTCTTAATTCTCTTGGCACAATACCTGTCCTAACACATAATTTTCATGGAAAAAATTAAAGAAAAAGAGATCTCACTGACGGTACAGGGACAAGTATTACAATCTTATTTCCCGGATTCAAGTCTTTCAATCGGAGGAAATATTCTTGTATGGAAAGGGTATTTAAAACCAACGGAGTTAAGCCCGTCTTACTTAATCAAGATCGTTTATCAACGGGAAAAACACCCCAATGTCTATGTTTTGGAACCGAGATCTTTACTATTAGCTGAAGGAAAGACAAAACTTGAACACGTATATGATACATCCCAACAACATTTGTGCATATATCGAAAGAGCGCGAAAGAATGGAACAAAAATAAGTTACTTGCCAGGACTGTTGTCCCCTGGACAAGCGAGTGGTTATTGCATTATGAATATTGGGTTGCTACGGGTGTATGGCATGGTGGTGGAATACATTAAAAAAACAATTAAATCATAAGAATATGAGAAATCAAATTTTAGGCGTGGCTCTTTTTTCTCTGTTGATGGTATCCTGTGCCTCAATACCAAAGGAGACTGTAACCTTATCAACAGCAATTGGTTCTGATCTGCAGATATTACACGGCTCACATCGTAAAGTCATGCAATTATATTATGAAGGAATAAAATCAGATGTAAACACTTTTATAGATGACGTTTATGCTCCTTATATTATTCATTTTGTGCTGGAATCAGAACTAGATAAATACAAGAATGGCGAGTTTTCTATATATGGCATTATTGAGAAGGCCGGAAAAACAGGAGGCAAAGCAGAGACAGAAGATGCTTTGAACGTTATGCTGGAGTTTCAGGAAGCTGCAAATAAAGAAATAAATTCAAAAAGAGACGAATTATTGTCTCCTATATTAAGTCAGGAAACTGAAATACTGAAAGCTATAGACGAAGCGTATCAAAATACAATTTATGCCAACACCAATCTTACAGCTTATCTCTCATCTGCCCGCAAAGTAAAGGAAAGCCAGAGTGAAGCTCTCTCTGTGGTAGGTTTAGAAGGGATGGATACTACAGTAACCGATAAGCTGGTGGAATTATCAGGATTTATAGATACAGCCCTTAAAGAGGGAGAGAAAATTGATATTAAGAGTGATAAAGCCCAACAGCAAATTAATGATATAATAGATAAAATCAAAAAATTAACTAATAAAATAGCAAAATGAAGACAAACAGATTTTCAGAATCATTTGCCAAAGCAAATGCGTCATTTAATGGCTTGTATGCCGATGAACTAAAACATCTGAAGGGAATGTCCCAGGAAGAAATAGAGGCAGTAGTACCCCATTCAAACGGGAGTCAGATCTACAAAGCTCTGGTCGAGACTGTAGAAAAAGCTTCCAAAGATAATCTGGCACAAGCCCAGCTTATATCGAAGATTAAAAGCTTAGGAGCGTCAGCCACTAAAATAGCAAAAAAAATACCTAGCTTAGCAATGTTGCTTTGATTCTAATTTGAAATAGTCTCGATTTAATCTGACAATCAGAGTGTTGTAAATACTCTAAAATGATTTTTGTTTATTTTTCTCAAAGAATCTAAGTTGGCTTTCAAACCCTACGATTTTGAAAGCCAACTTAGATTTAGTATATAAATAACTCTTATCTAGTTTAACGAAAAATAGCTTAAATTGTTTTTTTGACACAGATGGTTAACAGATACCCTTTCCATCAAACACTCTCTAAACAATGTTGTATTTTTCTATTGAATTCTAAAAGAGAGAGCGATAATCATCTCCAGTCCATAATAATCAGGATAGACTTTTAGCCCATCAGCGATACAACTCATTGTATAATCCCCTTCGGCAATACCCTCCTTTTCAATGGCTTGGATATGCCGTTTTGCCGTCCGGTAGTAAATGCCAAACAAATCTGCAATTTCAGAAACACTCATTCTTACATGACCTGAAACAGTAACTATTCCATTATCTGTCATTGTAATTATTTCTCTTCTTTCTCTCTTCATGGCTGGCTTATATTGTTATTGCGGTTTGAACTGCTGTATTTTGCATTGTTTTTCTTCGTTTGATTAGCTTATCCATATCTTGCGATATTTTCTGCTCTGTAATCTGTGCATATACCTGAGTCGTATTGATGTTTGCATGTCCCATCATTTTGGCAACGCTTTCTATCGAAACACCTGCTGAAAGCAACAAAGTCCCGAAACTATGGCGGCTTTGATGGTAGGAAAGATTCTCTTTCAGATTGATTAATGTTCCTATCTGGTTTATCTCGTACCAGATCTTATCACGGACAGGCAAAGGGAACACGGGACTACTTTCATCTGTGGTATTGTATAACATAAGAATCTGCTCAGCTATCGGATGCAGGGGTATAAATGCCTCTACATTGGTTTTTACTCGGCGTTTTCGGATATACAATCTGCCTTCTGCCGTTTTATTGATGTGGTGTGGATACAATCCGTATATATCCACATAGGCAAGCCCTGTCAATGTTGAGAAGATAAAAGCCCTGCGCACCAGTTCCAACCGTTCTTCAGGCATGGGTGTTTCCAACAGCCGCTTCAAATCATCTTTACCTATGTGTTTATGCTTGGGCGGTTCCTTCTTTTCGTACCTCACATCTTCCAATGGATTGCTCCTTAATACTTCCTGATCAATAGCGATGTAAATAAGCCTGTTGAGCCAGGTGATACATTTATTGATATAACCGGCTCTGCGTTCTCCTACGGTTTTCAAATAGAGTTTGAACGATTCACCGAATTCCTCGGTAATATCCGAGAAGGCAATATCCTTTATCCCTCTGGAGCATAGGAACTCTTTCAGGTTCCGTTGTGATATTCCCGATTGGCGGTAGCTTGTCGTAGAGTTTATTTCGATGGAGCGAAGCCGCAAACGTTCACGTTCCACTTCTCCTGCCTGTAACAGCATGGTCGGGATAGAGTTAACTCCGATGATGGTATTCTTTAATAGCTCCGCACTGATAACACCCTGTTCTCTCAATATATGATTGTAGGTGTTCTCTATACGGTTACGATAGCTTATAAGCTTATTATTCTCTCTTTCTATTTTAATGGTTCCTTTCTTGGTATTCCAATCTTCAGGACTACAATAGATACCTGTGGTTATGACTGTTTGTTTACCGTCTATACTGATCCGGCAGAGAATAGCTGTGGTACCATCCGCCTTAATTTTGCTTTTATTGATATAAAACAATATTTTGAATGTTGATCTCATAATTATATATTTTTGAATGATTTTGTTTTGATACTTAAGTAAGAAAAGCATTTAATGATATGTATTCAAACAGAGCTATCAATAAATAATATCCTTAACCGATAATAAAAAGAGCGACCTTGACCTTACAGTACTAATTGTAAATCTCTGGTTGCTTCAATAAATTTATCCATATCCTCGAAAAGCTTTTTAGGAGTAACACGGGCATAGACCTGAGTTGTTTTGATGTTGCTGTGCCCGAGCATCCGGCTGATGGTTTCTATTGGAACACCCTCTTCGAGCGTAATCAAACTGGCAAAGCTATGTCTTCCTGAATGATAGGAGATTGGCTGCTTTATATCTGCCATAACACGCAATCCCCGCATATTGAGTTGTACCACTTCCGGCGATTGGATAGGGAATAATGTTTCTCTGTCCCCGTCTTTATATTTTTCAAGCAGGGCGATGGCTTCGGGTAGTAATTTGACACGAGCCTGAAAGTCTGTTTTCTTTCTGCGGTATTTAAGCCAAAGGTTACCTTCTTCATCTGGAAACAGATTTTCTTCTGTTATGCGGACTATATCCGCATAGGAAGTACCGGTATAGCAAGCGAAGAGAAACAAGTCACGGGTAAGCAGATGAGAATGACGGTTGGGAGCAATCTCCAAGTCCCGTATCTTTTCAAAACTTTCCCTGCTTAATGCTTTGGGAGTGGCTTCTTTTTGTTTGGGCAGTTTATAATGGGCAAAGTGCCGTTTCTCGGAAATACCTTCTTTGAAAGCAATCTTACACATCTTTTTCAGGATAGCCAGATAGTGGCGAACGGTATCCATTGAATAGCCCTGTTCGAGAAGAACGAAGTCCTGATACTCCTGGATGAACAGCTCGTTCAACTGTCCGAAAGCGATATCTTTGGTCTTAAACTTCTTTTTGATGAATTTGCCTAATGAACGGTGGGTGTACACATAACCGCTCAAAGTGGTCGGAGCAACATCTATTCCGATACGTGTCCGTAATCCTTCCATATGCCTGTCAAGAAGTGCAAGCAGGGTTGTTTGTGCTCCCATACTTCCCTGAAAGAGGTTTTTGACAGACTCGGCATCGAAAGGCTGGTTACGCTCTATGAGCGTATCATAAGCCGAATGCACGGCAAGCAATAGTTTCTCTATTTTGGCATTGGTGACTACTGCTTCACGGCTTTTACCATCCAGGCGGCTTTCGCGGGGATTCCACAACCCGGGAGTACACGAAAGTTTCAGGCTGAACTGGGCCATGGATCGCCCGATAGTTATCCGCCCCATGATGGGAGCTTTACCCGATTTATCCAAACTGCTTTTTTTAAGGTAAAGCAAAACCCGGGAAAACGGATTTGAGAAAAATGCAGCAAATTGTCTGAATGTCAGTACAATATGTGGTAATAGGCGTTATTTTTCCGACAGGGGAAAATGCAGTTTTAAGCATAGTTAAGCAATCGCTCCATTACCAAATCATTTCCCGCATCTTTTCGGTATTTGTCGCGTAACAGATTTTGTTTCAGTATTTTGCGTCATTTTTCATAGTACAGGATAACTCTTTAAGAATTAATTTTGTAACCAAAAAAGAGTTATTTATGAGAAGCACTTTCAAAATCGCGTTCTACGTGAACAAAAGTAAGGAAAAAAACGGGCTTGTCCCCGTTTTAGGGAGAATAACCATCAACGGCAGTATCGCCCAGTTCAGTTGCAAACAGAGTATTGCCCATGAATTATGGGATGCCAAATCCAATCGAGCGACAGGACGGAGTGACCGGGCGTTAAAGGTAAACCGGACACTCGACAACATCCGGGCACAGATTACCAAACATTACCAACGAATATCGGACAGGGAAGCGTATGTCAATGCCGAAATGGTACGCAATGCGTGGCAGGGCATCGGTATGGAATGTGATACCCTGCTCGGCGCATTCGACAGGCATAACGCCGGGTTTGAGAAACGGGCGGGAAAAGACCGTTCACAAAGCACACTCTATAAATACCTGAGCGTTCGCAGGCATCTGGCCGATTTTATCAAATCGGAGTATAACAGGAGCGATCTGCACCTGAAAGAAATTACCGAAGACTTTATCCGCGACTTCGGCATTTACCTGCATATCACATTGGGGTTGTCTTCTTCAACGGTATGGCTGTACAGCATTCCTTTGAGGATGATAGTAACCAAAGCCCACAACAGCGGGATAATCTCTACCAATCCGTTCGCGCACTATCATCTTCGCCAGGAGAGTAAGGAACGTGGGTATCTTACGGAGGACGAACTCAAGCTGATGATCGACCATAAATTCGATAACCGGACTTTGGAAATCGTCCGCGACCTGTTCGTTTTCGCTGCGTTTACGGGGCTATGCTACATCGATATTAAGAACCTTACTGAAAAAGAGATTATCGCCTGTCCTGACGGCTCAAAGTGGATTGCTACCCACAGAGAGAAGACGGGCACTCCGGTAAACGTGAAGTTGTTGGATATCCCAATACGGATTATTGAGAAATATGAATCGGTACGCAATGGCGGACACCTGTTCCCCGTACCCAAGAATAGCGACTGTAATCGCCGCCTTAAAATTATTGCAAAACACTGTGGTATAGCTAAATACATTACCTTTCATCAAAGCCGGCACTCGTTCGCGACCCTTGCCCTGACCAAAGGAGTACCTATCGAGAGCGTAAGCCGTATGTTGGGGCATACGGATATTACCACGACACAGATATATGCAAAGATTACAAATGAGAAGATTGGGCGGGATATGGATATGTTTTCCGAAAAGCTGGATAAACTCAACGGGTTAGAGTCAGTATAACCGTTCCGGTGAAAGGAAAACGACATCGGCTTGACGGCATGCAAGATTTAAAATTTGCAAGCAAGTTGTCAAGTTTGAAAATTACCAAACAGACGAAATGACAACAGCTGGAGATTCTTGATAGCATTTGATCGTAGCTACCCAATGTGCTATTGATTATAGCCGTAGCTTATTAGGGCATTTTCTTAACGCTCCGATAAATCTACACTAAAAATGCCCCAATAAGCCGATGGGTTTCACCCCTCTGGACACCCCGAAGCGGTCTGACGACCGCAGTAAGAAAACGGAAACACAACCAAAGTTTTCCGCTATAATGAACATCAAAAGATGTAAAGTATTAACTCCAAATCAAATTAAAATCATGGGATTTGTCGTATTACATATACAAAAGCCGAAAGGAAACGATGCTAGAACTACCGCACATATAGAGCGGACAGTAGACCCCGCAAATGCCGACCAATCGCGTACTTATCTCAATGAAAACCTTATTCCATACCCCAATGGAGTCAAGGACAGGACAAACGCCATACAGCATCGGATAGAGACCGCGGGGATAAAGCGAAAGATAAGTCACAATCAAGTGAGGGCGTTGCAAATTATGCTGTCGGGGACACCCGAAGATATGCACCGCATACAGGCAGAGGGCAAGCTGGATGAGTGGAGCAATGATAATATAAAGTGGTTGCAAGATACATTCGGAAAAGAGAATGTTGTTTCTGCCGTTTTGCATCTGGATGAGAAAACACCCCATATCCACGCTACAGTAGTTCCAATTGTTACCGGTGAAAGAAGAAAAGCCAAAGAGAAAAACAAACAGGAGAACCAGCAGGGCAAGAAAAGGTATCGTAAGAAAGATACAAATAGCTCCCGACTATGTGCCGATGATATAATGACAAAGGATAATCTGAAACTGTTTCAGGACACATACGCTGAATCAATGGCGAAATATGGGCTACAACGAGGAATAGATGGATCGGAAGCAAGGCATATATCTACCCCGCAGTATTATAGAGATTTGTATGCCAAGAACCAAGACCTGAAAGAAGATATTGGGTATCTCGAAGAACAGAAGCAGGAAGTTTACGACAAGGTACGGGATATGTACGACCGTAAGGATGAAGCACGGGAGAAGTTTCTCAATCTGCATGAATATACGCAGCAGAAAGAGGCGGAAATATCAGAAGCCGAGACCCGATTGGAGCGACTCAGGCAAGAGTACAAACCATATAAGGCACAGGATGATATAAATCTGTTGTTTGAAGTGCTCCCGACCCTGAGCGAACGCTTGCGAATAGCACAGCTATGTAAAGATATAGGATTGGCAGTAGATACTATTAAACAGCTTTTCAAGGCCGAATCGGTATCAGTTAATGGAATACTCCATTCGCCCGAACATAATCAAGATTTCAACGTGCAGGATGCCAAATTGCAGATATTTAAAGAGCGGGATGATTCGGACAAGCTACTTTTGAAACTCAATGGACAAAATATCATCGACTGGTTCAAGCAGAAGTATCAGGAAGTGAAGCAGACTGTACGAACTTATGTCAAACCACCTGAAAATAAAAGAAAAGGATTTAGACAATAGTCATAGCTGGTAATCAAATATTTGCTAAATTTGCCCGAATAATGAAATTAAGATAATTATATGAATGAATTGGAATCACTAAAAGGAATTTTCAAAGATAGAATATTTAAAATACCAGATTATCAACGTGGTTATGCTTGGACTACTAGACAATTAAAAGATTTCTGGGAGGATCTTGTTAATTTACCTTCTGATAGATTTCATTACACAGGACTTCTTTCATTAAAAAAAGTGGATAGAAACATATGGACCAACTGGAATGACGAAGGTTGGCTTATAGAAGATAGGGCTTTTAAACCGTTCCATGTTGTGGATGGGCAACAACGTCTAACTACATTTGTGATTTTCATTCAGACTGTTTCAGAATTATTGAAATCTCTTCCAGAGAATATAGATAAAGCAGACGATAGCATTTATCTTGGCTCATTCAGTTTAAAAGCTATTAAAGATGAATATCTAGTTGTTGAACGACCACCTCAGTTCATTATTAGAACCTATAAATTTGGCTACGAAACAGATAATCCTAGTTTTAAATATCTCCGTCATAAGATTTTTTTAGAACCAAATAGTGGGACGATACAGGAAACATTTTATACCCTTAATCTTGAAAATTCAAAACATTTTTTCAAAGAGAATTTACAAAACTATTATGATAAATATGGCTTATCTGAAATAGAAGTGTTGTTCAAGAAGGCAACACAAAACTTGATGTTTAATGTGTATGAGATCAGTGATGATTTTGATGTATTCGTGGCTTTTGAGACAATGAATAATAGAGGAAAAAAATTATCAAACTTAGAACTACTCAAGAATAGGTTGATTTACCTGACTACCTTATACGATGAAAAAGAGTTAAAAAAAGATGAAAGAATTTCTTTAAGAGAAAAAATTAATGATGCTTGGAAAGAAGTATATTATCAATTAGGAAGAAATAAGCGAAATCCGTTAAATGATGATGATTTTTTAGTTGCTCATTGGATTATGTATTTCCAATATACAAGAGAAAAGGGAGATGATTATATACGATTTTTGTTGGAACAAAAATTTACTCCACAAAACATTTATGAAAAGGCAGAAGTAAAAATTAGCTCTTTACAAAATTTCGAAGAAATTAAAGAAAATCAAGAAGAGGATCAAGAAGAGGTTGATATTAATGATTATGAAACAGAAGAGGAGACTGTCTTTCGTTCCAAGTTGTCGCCGAAAGAAATTGAAGATTACGTTAATAGCCTAAAATCCGCTGCAGTTCATTGGTACAACACTCACAATCCTGTTAATAATCCAGATCTAACAAAAGAGGAAAGTTTATGGATAGACCGTTTAAATAGAATTGGTATTATATACTTTCGCCCGCTTGTAACGTCATCATTTTTAAATGAGAATATTAACTCGACAGATCGAGTTCACCTTTTTAAAGCAATCGAACGATTTGTTTTTATTGTATTCAGGCTTAGCAGAGCATTTTCATCTTATCGAAATAGTGAATTCTACAAGGCTGCAAGACAGTTACGTAATGGAGAGTTATCTATAAATTCTATCATTCAACGTCTAAATGATAGAATGGATTATTTATTCTACAGTCGAGAAGGAGTAGATGAAATATATTTTAACTATTCAAATTTTAGACTATTTATAGAGAAAAAATTCAAGAATAGTACTGGCTTTTATGATTGGAATGGACTTAGATACTTCCTGTATGAATATGAGATGGATAAAGTCCGACAAAGAGGAAGTCAAAAAATTGACTGGAAACTGTTTGTCAAGAGTGAAAAAGATAAAGTATCAATCGAACATATTTATCCACAAACCCCTACACATAAATGCTGGAAAGAGGGCTTTAAAGAATATAAAAAATCACAACGCCCGTATTTTCAAGGCACATTAGGAAATTTACTACCTCTATCTCAGAGTATTAATTCCAGCCTACAAAACGATTGTTTTGAAGAAAAGAAAAAGGCAAAATACAACGATAAAAAAGAGAAAATAAGACAAGGGTATTCAGATGGTTCTCATTCAGAGATTGAAGTTGCTAGTTATCATGAGTGGATTCCCGAAGCTATCTTAGATAGAGGGTACAAGCTATTAGAGTTTATGGAAAGGCGCTGGGAGCTAAAATTCGAAAACGAGTATGCAAAAGCAGAATTGTTATTTCTTGATTTTATGTTTCCAGATGAAGAAGAGGATAATCAAACAGGGGAATAATTATGAGAGATAGTCATTTTACCTCATTAAATCCTAAATATGAATTGTTTGAGAAATTAAAAAGGAGTAATCCATCTTGGTGGCAATTTGTAAAAGAGAATATTAAGCCAGGAGGCTTTTATGTAGATATTCGCAAAGACAACTCGCTGAATGTCTATTACAATGGCGGTTCTTTACTTAAAATCATTTTGACGCAAGGTGAGATTAAAGGTAAAATACACGAATATTATTTGGGTAAAACAGGCTCAAAATACGTTAATTATGAGTTGAATAGTTTACCCGAAGACGCAAATACGATAAAGGAAAGAATCGCATCGCGTTATAGTGATACATCCGAAAACGGTATTAAAGCGAGGCTTATATGTGCTTCTGGAGAAAATTATATAGATTCTGAATTTGCTTATCCGGAAGCTATTGGCAAGAAAAAAGATAAAAATGGGAAAGAGGTAACCACCTATCTAACAACCCGTATTGACCTAACCAAGCTGGAAAATGGCAAGATTGTATTTGTCGAATTAAAACGCATAGAGGATGGGAGACTTTTGACTAATGAATATGAGAATGGAGAGCCTGAGATACTCTCCCAAATGAAAGCGTATCATCAATTTATAAATGTCCATAAGCAAGAGATAACCAACTATTATAAAACACTTTTCGTCATAAAGCATGATCTTGGAATATTACCAAAAAGCTTGATTGGAATGGATAACATTGAGGATTATGAGCTTTGTAATAATGTTGAATTGTATATAGAACCTTACTCTTTTCTTACTCCGAAACGAGAAAGAAGAGTCGAAGCAATTAAGACAATTCTCAATAAAAGTAACATCATTCACAATCTATGAAGATTATAATCCACAGAGGTATAAACCAGATTGGGGGTTGCATAACGGAAATAGCAACCAACAAAACTCGGATATTGATTGATTTGGGACAAAATTTGCCAGATGGTGAGGGTATTGTCGATGATAATTTGGCGAGCCGAGAAGCAATAGAGAAAATTACACAAGGTATTGATGCGATTTTCTACACTCATTATCACGGTGACCATTTGGGCTTATTCCACTATGTTCCGTGTAGCACTCCGCAATATATAGGTAAAGTTGCCAAACAGGTTGCACTCTGTAAACATCGACAGCTATCATATATTAAAGGTCGAGAGGAGTTGTCAAAGGTCGAGGTTTCCAAACTTGAAAAGATGGGCGATCTCATGCCTGAACAGATTATAACTGTAGGAGATATAAAAGTAGTCCCTTATTTCGTAAGCCATTCGGCTTATGATGCTTATATGTTTCTTGTTGAAGCTGATGGTAAAAGAGTGTTGCATACAGGGGATTTCAGGGGGCATGGATATCTGAGTAAAGGCTTGTTGCCTACTATAAAGAAACTTATTTTACCACAGGGAAGCATTGATTTTCTTATTACTGAAGGAACTATGCTGTCAAGGTTTGGCGAAAGAGTGATGAGTGAAAATGAGTTGCAAAGAGAAGCTGGGGAAATAATGAAACGTTACAAGAATGTATTTGTAATGTGCTCCTCCACAGATATGGAGCGACTAGCTTCATTCTATGCAGCAAATAAATATCTAAGATACAGACCGCTTGTATGCGACCGTTTCCAGAAGAATATATTTGAGATATTTACTAAATCGGCGGGTAATCGTACTTCGTTGTTTCGTTTTGATAGTGTCTATGATTTTAATCCAACGAACACCAAATTACTCAATTGGATGGAAGACAAAGGTTTTTGTATGTTTGTTAGGGCAACCGACAAATTTAAGGATTATTATCAGGAACTTATATCTCGATTAGCCCCGAATGATACGGTACTGATATACTCTATGTGGAAAGAGTATATAAATGATAGAGGGAAGCATGCCATACCGCGATATATCGACTTTGTTTCTATGTTTCCTCATGTAGAGAAGTTGCATACAAGTGGACATGCCTCTACCGAATCCCTAGCAGAAGTGTGCAGCCTTGTAAATCCAACTCTTGGTATAATTCCAATTCATAGTGAATATTCCGCAAGCTATTCTGATTTGCCAATTGAAGAACATTTACGGCAGAGAATTATGACAAGCTCATGTAATATAGCCAATGTTAGTGTTAAAATAAATCAAAAGAGCAACAGCTAAAATGAGAAATTTAAAAATCACAAGGAGCGTTTCCCGTGAGAATGAATGTTCTCAGGAGTCCATTCCTCAATTTGAATCAACCGATGAGGGGTTGGAATACATTGAGAGTAAATTTGAGAAAAGAACAGGCTTGAAGGAAGGAGCAAAAGTGCATTATATTGGTATAAATGATGCCCAGATAAAACGTTGGAATAATAGTTATTCCGATCCACGTAGTATTTTGAATACTAATACTGTTTACGAAATAGAATATTTAGAAATACATCGTTCTTTCACAATTGTCAAATTAGTGGGATTCCGAGAAGAAAAGTTTATTGGAGGGATATTTGAAGCTGTGGATAAAACCGAACCGAGAAATAGCTTGAAGAAAGGGGATACTGTTCGCTATATTGGTATAAATGAGCAATATATAATACAGCATAGTGTATTTTGTTCTAATCCTAATAATATATTGAACTATGAAGATATTTATGAAGTAATAAGTTTCGAAAGACATCCCGCCTATATAGGTCTTAAGGTTGTAACCTTAATTGGATTTGAAGAATATTTATTTAATCGTATGTTATTTGAAAAAGTGATAACAACCAAATAATTCCTATTTATCTGAACACAAAGATATATTCCAAGAATAAAACGTCAAGGCTAAAATGAATTTTATCGAAAATCTTCCTTTCTCGTACCTCGAAAGAGTATTTCCGACAAAAGCCTTGTCTCTTTTATTCTTTCCATAAGAGGAGTGTTTATCAGATAAAAAAGGAAAAATATATACTTGAAGTTTGAAGGAAGTAGTGTACCTTTGTAGAAGAAGTTATCCGAGCTCCTTGAAATGCGAAGCAAATCACAGAAACCGGACGGTTGCCAAATCATTTCCTATATTTGTTCGCTGAGCAACATAAAATGCTTTCTTTCAGCAGATAATCGTTGCGATTATTCTTTTTGAGGTAAAGCAAGACCTTTAATTTTTCTTGTTTCATAACACTTATAATTTTGTGGGCTTTGCCGGAAGGCAAAGTTACCGATTATACAAGTGCTCTTTGTTATGCAAAATGCTGTGAATCAGAACAAACGAATCCGAACGGTATTTCTCCGGTCTGCACAAGTTACCTGTTTTGATTCGGTAACTATCGTGGTAACGGATTGGTAACTGAAATACTGCCGTATTTAGCAATATCCTGCTTTTTAACAAAACAGCAAATCAGAGCATTTCAATTAATTATAAACGAGTTACGTTTTATTCGCTGTGTTTCGCTGTTACCTGTTTCTGCTGTTATTACTCATTGCTCACGTCATACCTGCGCCACTCTTATGTTAACCAAAGGAGTCTCTATCGAAAGTGTTTCGAGAATATTAGGACATACCGATATAAAAACAACGCAGATTTATGCAAAAATACTAAATGAGAAGGTCGATAAAGAGTTTGCAGCAGTCAAAGACCAGTTGAATAATATGAAAACCTGTTACAAGTTATCATCGAGAATATAAACGTACTGTTTGCTGATAAATTCAGCATAAGAGATATCCGTTTTTCAAGGAATATCTCTTATGTTTTAATTTAAAAGTTGCAACAGCATCAATAATAAGGGTGCTGGGCAGGTTGGTACGCCTGATTTTGTAACCGTAATTTCCTAGAGCAGAATTAAACCTTATATCTACTATTCAGTCCGGAATGCAATCCTTTTCCCGAAGAGTAAAACTCTTTCTTAATGTCTGTTATTTTATAATTATCTTTAGATATATTATTCAATCACCCCTTTTTAAGTAAGCATGCGCCACAGGAGTATCCTCCGCCAAAAACGGAAATACAGATTAAGTCTCCGGTTTTAAATCGATCATAATTTTGGCCTAATACCAACAATGTACTGGCAGAGCCGGTATTACCTAACTCTTGCATGTTTGACAATGATTTACCCTTCGGTATATTCAACTGTTTGATCACATTATCCAGAATCCTAGTATTGGCTTGATGCCCGATAAAATATGTCAGGTCGGATATAGTATAGCCATTCTTATATGTGATTTCTTCTACGCTTTTAGCCATGTATTTACATGCCTGCAAGAAAACGTCCCGTCCTATAGGCATTTGTAATTTACCTTTCTTTAAGTTTAAGGTGATAGCCTGTGTCCCCATTCCGATATGTCCCAAGCCTTGTGAGGTTACATCCAGTACTTGTAATTCTTCATCAGAAAATTTATCGTTTGAGAAAAAATAAGCAACAGCTCCGTCTCCCCACAAATGTCCCGATACTTTATCAGAATCATCCGAATAAGAAGAATTCCTCTCCGCACAAACGAGTAATGCTTTTGAAACTTTTCCTGATATAAAAAAGGATTGAATTATTTCTATGGCATTTACGGCTGATGAGCAGGCAGATGAAATATAGAATACCTTAGCCCGGCTTATGTTATAGATCCTTTGTATAATATGTCCGGTTGTGACTATCGTGTCAGCTGGGGTGTAGGAGGCAAAAACAACCAGATCTACATCTTCAATAGGATAAGGCAACCTAGGCAATGCATGCTTTACGGCTGTAAAGCACATAAATTCCGATGTTTCTTTTTCAGACGCCCTTGCCCGGGTACGTATGCCTGTACGCTGGCGAATCCACTCATCGGTAAGCCCATTGGTTTGTGTGAAATGGTCATTATTAACCCTTTTTGTCGGAATATAGTATCCTACAGCATTTATATACATATTCGTTTGTTTTATAGACTGTTTTTATTTTTGTTTCTCTTGTTGTCTAACTTCGTGACGCATAAATAAAAATATTTTCTAGAATAACTATTATAAGACTATCTCAGAAAAAAGCATGAAGCTGCATGGTATCCACAGCCGTGAGTATATTTCTGCTATGTTTCGTATGTCTTGTTTGTTTACTTTTAAGCGTCTGAAACTTCTGTGCCGGGAAATAATATTACATTTACTAAATTTCATACGGTTCGATCTATAAGCAAAAACTGATACTTTCCCGCTTTTTCTCTATACAATATTACCTGGAGAATAGTCTTTATGAAAAACATTATTATTGTGTAAATCGGCAGTAAATTGAATGAAATCTATTATCAGTCTGCCATCTATGATTTCTGAACCATAGCCCAATATATTTCAGATACTCATGTATAGAAATATGATAGGACTCTTCAAAAGAATAACCTTTATATATTCCAATATAAACAATCGGATCCGGCATTCTAATACCACTTGTTTTTAGATATATAGCATGATTGTAAGATCGTTTGACCTTCGAATCACGTAAGTAACAATAGGGGAATTTATTAATAAAGGAGCTTTAAAACTCTTTATATTTATTTCAAGGTCTTTGTAATTGCACCTCTTTATTATGTTTCTATCCTCATAAAGTATTTCTCCGGATTCTTTTAAAATACCGGGTATTGATAATGCAAATTCATCCAATATTTTATATCCCAGATTGATCTGAATATTTGTTTTGTCGGTATAGGGAACTGTACTATTAGCGACAGGTATGGAATCGCCATGCAGTTCCCCTTCCCGACAGGTATGATATGAAAAAAGTTAGCGGCCTGTTACTTGCAGATATTCAATCCGTTTCTTTTGATAATCAGCATACGATTCCACATATTTATCCCTGTATTGTTGCAATAATGTCTGGGCATCCAGCACATCGGTTAATGTAACCGTACCCACTTTATAATAGTTATTGTTCAAGCGCAAGTTTTCGGTAGATTGCTCAACTCCATCTTTTGCCAACAAAATTTGTTTATAGGCATTATCCAGTTCATTTTTTACATTCTGCATCTGTAACAACAATTGTTCTTCAGTGTCTATCTTGTTATTCAAAGCGATTTGCTCCTCTATTTTTTGCCGTTTTATAGCATGCGCACCTCCCCACCATCCGGATAAAGGAATACTTACCGAGGCAAAGACTATGCTGTTATCGCGCCACTTATCGACGACATTTTCTCCATAATAAGAGGCTCCGATTGCAACCGTAGGTAAATAGTCACCTCTTTTCATTTTTGTTTGTAATTTGGACGCTTCTATATTTTTGCCAAGCAATTTGCTTTCCGCCCTGTCCGGTAAAGCTGTTTTATGATCTACATAATAATTTACAGGAGATTCCACATGATCTATATCCGGTATAGCAATATCAAACCTTTCTGCTTCTGCCAGATCTATCCCCATCTGTTGGCATAGCGACATTTTGACAAGTTTTATTCCGTTCTCCAAATTGATACGCATACTTTTTACCTCATTTTTCTTCAATTTCACTTTCAAGACATCGTTATGTGTTATAAGACCTGTTTTATAAGACAGTTCCACATCTTTCAGTAAAGTGTCAAGTTGTGTATCTATAATATCCAGAGTATGTTCTTTCTCGTGTAAAGACAGTAGCTGCCAATAAAGTCTTTCGGTATTTAGTAAGACCTCATTTTCTGAAAGCTTAGCCTGAAAACGGCTGACCTCTGTACCTAAATCAGCCAATTTATTCCCGGTTACGATCTTTCCTCCGGCAAAAACTGGCTGCGTAACTGTTATCCCTGTCTGAAATCCCTTGTCAAGCAATCCTAACGACATTCCGGCAAGATTCATCGCAACTAACGGATCTTTGGGTAGTATCCCCGTTCCTGATGCACTAACAGAAGGAAAATAGTTCGTAAAGGCCTCCTTTTTTAACTGTTGAGAAGCTTTTATCTCAAGCTGGCTATTTTTCAACTTGCGATTATTTTCTATAGCAATCCTCTTACAATCTTCTAATCCGTACTGATTCTGAGCCTTTATTTGTAAAGGACAGGAAAAGAGGATAAGGCCTAGCATTGCTTGTATATAATATATTTTCATAATTTTTCTATTTCCGGGTTAAGTTTATTATCAGCACTTCTGTAACTATACCAATATATCAATGGCAACATGGTCAGGATAAAAATCATTGAGATCATTGTTCCGAAGCAAATAACCGTGCCCATCGGACACCAAAGAGGGCTTTTGCTGATAATCATGGGGATAACCCCCATCGATGCAGCAGCAGAAGTTAAAAAGATTGGACGCATCCGCCGTTTTCCAGCTTCTATACAGGCATCTAAGACTGAATGTCCTTCTTTATGCCTTAGTTCTTCGATGTAGTCGTACATAATAATACCGTTACGGACAATTATTCCGATCAGGCTGATAACTCCAAGCACGGCTGTCACACTGAAATCCAGCCCTAGAATTTTCAGCCCCAGTGTAGCTCCGAATATACTGAGTAGGGTAGAACCTAATATCAGTACAGCTAATTTTATCTTTCTGAAATGGAATACCAGTATAAAGAAAATAATAAAGATTGAGCCTAATAATCCTTTTGCAATTTTTGGGATAGTCTCGTCATTGAAATCTTTCACACCTCCGTATGATATACTGATATTGTCTGACAGTGATTTGTCCGCTTGCATATTATTGACCACTTCCTCAACCCTTGATTGGACTTTACTGACTTTTTCTCCCCGTCTAAGATCCACATAAACCGACAATGTCCTGATTCCGTTACGATGAGCTATCTGTCCTTCGTTCCAGTCAGTGGAGACATTCGCTATCTGCCTCAAAGGTACTGCCGGAGAAACAAGTCCCGATACATATTCGTTGGCTACATCTTCGGCGACAGGATCTTTCTTTTCCCATGCCGACTTCAGTACTACCGGTACAGAATAATCCCCTTCCCAAACGGTTGTAATGGGCATTCCACCGAAACGGGAAACCAGCCCAAGTCCCAGCATTGTTTCATTGACTCCTAATCGATTTGATTCAACCGGATCAAGCGTGATATTAATCCCCGGCAACATTTCTTCAAAATTGGTATATACACGCAAAGGTTCGTCCATCTTCTTCAGTTCTATCATCAGGCTGTCTGCGAAGTGTTTCAGATCACGAATGCTATCACCCGATATCCGGATCTCAATGTCTGCATCGACTCCTAACTGGTAGTCCAATTGTTTGAATTTGACAAAGGCATTGGGATAATGATAAGCATATTTCGAAGCATATTCGTCCAATATATCTTCGGTATCGCTATTAGACCCCGTATTTACAATGAACTGGGCAAAATTAGTTCCTCCCAGTTTTGGGGCGTATACCGTATGAAAGCGAGGGGAACTCATTCCCATAAATGTAGTTACTGATAGTACCCGTTCATCTTTTTGGAGTATCGTTTCCATATCTTTGGCTACCGTTTCGGTCTGTTCCAGAGAACTGCCTTGAGGCAGATATATCTCTACTGCAAATTGGTTCCGCTCGGCCACAGGCATCAGCTTTAAAGGTAAGGTAAGTGCGAATACGACACCTCCGACAATGGAAGCAATTCCTATACAGAGAGTCAATTTAGGATATTTGAATACTTTCTCGATTAACCGGTTATAGCCGGATTGTATTTTGCCAAGCAACGATTTTTTATGCGGTTTATCCGGATTTTTAGTCGTATCCCCTTTTAATCCTTTTTTGATAAAAAAATAGAGAAGGTAGGGGATTAACATAATAGCAATACCAAGGGACACACTCAAAGTCACAAGTACCGTCCATGGGAAAGTGACGACAAAATCATATATCTGTCCGCTGAATGTCACCAGGAACGGAAAAAAAGTGATACTGATAGCCAGTGTTGCAGAAAAGATTGCTTTAGCATATTCTTTGGCACTGGATATGGCTGCTTCCCAACGGGAAATGCCATGATCCAGTTTTTCAAGGTAACTGTCGACAATTACAATCGAATTATCGACAATCATGCCTAAGACGACGACCAGAGCTGCCAGAGTGACGGTGTTCAATTCAATACCGAAGGCGAACATTAAGCCTATAGAGATAAAAATAGTTATTGGAATGGATGATGCGGCAACTCCGGCTACCCGTAACGGAAGAAGAGTCATTGTAACCAGAATAACGGCAATAATGGCAATTAATAATTCTTTTAGGAATGTATTTGTCGAAGCATCCACCACTTGTGGCTGATCCGCAATTCGGTTAATATGGATGTCATCAGGGATCGTTTTCTCGAAGCCTGCTATAACAGCATCCACATCTTTACCGTATTGGACAATATTGTACCCGTTGCGCATTTCTGCCGACAAGATCAGACAGTTTTTACCATTATTGGTCGTATAGCTTTCCGGTGACGGATATTCCCTGACCACCCGTGCCACGTCCTTTAAACGAATATGGTTGCCTTGTACGTCGGAATAAACGATCTGTTCTTCAAGGTCGGTTTCTGACTGGTAAGGACGGGTTATATGAATTGGTATCACCATTTCATCATTGTCCACTTTACCGGAAGCCGTGATGAATCCCTTGGTCAATAATGTTTGATACAAATTTAGTATATTAATTCCGTAGCTGGCTACTTTCTCTTTTTCGATATAGATACTTATCTGTTCTTTCTGCACCCCGTAACGCCGTAAATTGGATACTGATTCCACAGAGCGTAATTTATCCTCGAGGCTTTCCATATAAACCTGTAGTTGCCTGTGATTTTTTGTGTCGGATTCCATTGTTATTAACAAGGCAGAGGTATCGCCGAAATCATCATTTGCAATTAGCGCCATGACTCCTCCAGGTAATTGCATTTTAAATAATGATAAGCCATGTTTTATTTTAGACCAGACCTCGTCCTTATTATTGACATTGTCATTAAGTTCTACGAATACATAGGCTATCCCGTCTTTGGAATAAGAATAAGTCTTTGATTTTTTTACTTCTTTGAATGTAAACAGATAACGTTCCAATGGCTTGGTCAGTTGCTGCTCTACTTCTGCCGATGTTGCACCCGGATATACCCCGACAACGACTCCCTGACGTATTGTGAATATAGGAAATTCCTGTTTGGGCATTATTTTCAGAGCCACAATACCGAATACGACGAGTATGCTGACGATCAGTATAACGATTTTATTGTATTTCATAGCCCAGGCTATGATTCCTTTTTCTTCTTTCATCATCTTTTTCTCCATTATTTTGAGGCTACAATAACTGTGGAGTTAGGGCTTATATTCTGATAACCTTCAGTAATCAAGACATCCCCTTTTTCCAGGCCTTGTTCAACAACCACGCCATTACTAATTAATTTACCTAAAACAACTTCTCTATATATGGCTTTATCTTGTACATCTTTTAACCAGACAAAGTGTTTTCCGGAAGCATCCAGCTGAACCGATTTCAAAGGGACAATGATCAGTTCTCCGGTATTTTCAGTTGCTTCTTTATTAGACAGGTAAGCTTTGCATACCATTCCCGGCATAATGCTAAAATCTTTATTTATAATCTGTACCTTAATGTCATAAGTATGGGATACTGGATGTGCGGATATTCCTTTTTCTGCAATCTTTCCTTGAAATTCCCGATCATTCAGAGCCGATATTTTAACCGTACATATTTGCCCGAGACTTATGCCGGATATTTCCTTTTCAGGTATTGCAATCTTTATCTTTACTGTATTTATTGTTACGATATTATAAACAGGAGTTCCAGGTAGTACATTTGCTCCGGCATCGGAATACCGTTTTGCAATAACTCCCGAAAACGGAGCGTAAAGGTTGCAGTCTGAAAGACTTTTTCGGGCAATCCGTTCAGAAGATTGAGCCTGCTCTAGTGCTGTTTTGACCTCTATATATTTGATTTCCGGTAAACTGTTGTTTTCATGTAAAACCGTCAACCTGTTATAGGCATCCTGGGCTTGATTTAGGGTCGCTTTAGCGGCATCATACATACTTTGTAACGAAGTCGTGTTTAAACGGGCTAAAAGCTGCCCTTTTTGTACAGATTGTCCTTCTTGATAGTATATCTGCTCTATATTCCCGGCTGTCTGGAAACTTATATCCACTGCATTTTCACCTTCAACAGAGCCGATATATTCCTGTTTATAACTACTATTCTCTGAACTTATCTCCTGCACTTTTACAGGTATTTTGCGTTCTTCGCCTTTATCCTCTTTATTCGCTGAACAAGACACCGCTCCTATGAGTAGCAATCCATATAGACATTGTCTTAAAACCAGTTTTTTCATACCTTAAATATGTTCTTATTATTATATTAATTTCAATGGCAAAGTTCTGCTTATTCCAATGAAAAGTTTTTATCAAAATTTAGGAAAATATGTTCAAATTTTTGTATTTTATCCTATTAAGAATGGCTTCATTCATTGCCAATCAGAGAACTAAAACTGTTCTGAATTAATTTTATTCCAGATATCTATTTAATATTAAGCTGTTTAATTTTGATGTCTTTTGTTATACTCGCAAATACTTTTTCTTGCAGCAGTCCTGCCTTTTTGTATCAGTTCTTTTGCTTTGTAAAAATCAAAAGTTCCAGCTGAATTTATTGGAATATCGATTATGATATCCGGCTTATTTAATTCAATGGCATTATTCGCATTCTTTTGAAGCATCAAACTAACAACCCTATTAATAATTGATATATATCCCTGACTTTGTTCATTGCTTTTAGGGATAAAAGCAACAATCCTTTTTTTTATACTAATACTGATATTATATATATTCAAAAGCCTGCGAATATGAAAATCGTCATCCGGCTTATTCTCACCTATTTCTTGTTCATTTTTGATTGTTTCTTTTTCGAACCCATATAAATTTACGACAACAAGGATATCTCCTTCTGTTCGTCCTATTTGGTTGATAGGCAAAGGGTTCAAAACACCGCCATCAACTAAAATTCTATTTTCTTCATCGACTGAAGTTATGATGGTTGGTATAGCGATTGAAGCTCTTATAGCCTTATAAAGACTTCCGGTTGTAAATGCTATTTCTTTATTATTAGCGATATCGGTGGCCATTGCGACAAATGGTATGTTCAAATCTTCAATAAGTACATCCTGAATATTCTGTTCTATCTTCTTGAAAACTTTATTAGCCTTGAGTACACCACAAGTACTTACCGTGAAATCCATCAAATTAAAAACGTCCAGTCGATTTAATGTACACACCCAATTTGAGAAATCTTTTAACCTGCCCATCGCATGCATACCGCCAACAAAAGCTCCTATTGAAGATCCTGAAATAGATGTTATGGTATAACCATGCTTTTCTAATTCCTCAATTACACCAATATGAATTAATCCACGGGCTCCTCCGCTTGACAGGACCAATGCTACTTTTTTTTCCATCAAAAATTTATTGAAACAAATCTGACGTCTTTATTATTTACTTAATCTTTTGTCAAGTGTAAATTTCTCAGGATATTTCCCCTTAACATCTTTATACATATCATTAATATTCAACATAGTTTCATCAAAATTACCGATGTCTTCAACGACTCCTTTAACACCAATTTCTTTTTTTATATAATCCATATACCCAACAACAATTGGAACCTTTGCTTTGGTGGCCATATAATAAAAACCTTTTTTCCAGTGATCGGTTTTGGACAATTGTCCTTCAGGTGATATGAGTATATGTAATTCCGGACTATCGAGAAATAGTTCAACAATCTGATTGATATATTTACTGCTCCCATCAACCGGAATTGAGCCATAAGCCTGAAAAAAGTATTTTAACGGAAATCTGAAAAATTCTTTTTTTGATAAGAATTTGTAATGAACTCCTACACTCATCATATAAAGTTTTCCGAACAGACCATCATAATAGCTTGTGTGCGGAGCAAATATTAATACACTCTTTTTGAAATCAGGAAAGTCACCCATTATTTTCCATCCAAGGACATAAACTAAAACAAGCCTGGCAATTATTTTCATCTTATTTCTTTTTCTGTACTAGTTATATAAAATGATCTAACTTTTATTGGGTTTTCTGTATTCTCGAGGGCTTAACCCTGTCCTTTTTTTGAAAAAAAACCGGAAACAATTCGAATCCCGAAAGTTTAGTTTTCTTGAAATTGAGACAATTGTCGCATTGGTTTCGGTTAATAAAGACTTGGCCTGCTGTAATATAAGTTCATCCAGCCATTCGGATATGGATTTACCGCTGGTTTCTTTGATTATTTTTGACAGATAGACTGGAGAATAAGATAACTTTTCTGCATAAAATGAGGGCTCCCGTATTGGATAATATTGAATAAGTAACTTCCGGAAGCGAAAAAAAATAGCTTCATTTTCGGTAAGAGGAGTTGCAGATTCCTCATTTTTAATATATAAATCCTGGATTGTATATATCAAAGCATATAACATTTTTTTAGTCATCTCTATATGGTATGGATGATCTGTCTTCATATATGACTTAATTATAAAAGATCCGAATTCCAGTATATCAGAGGCTTCTTCTCTGTGAATCAAAAAAGATGGAATAGAGTTAAATTTTTCGATTCCTTCTACTTCTGAGAGAAATGCGTTAAGCACATCTCTGCTGAAAGTTACATGTAAAAATACGGTCAATAGATCCTGGCTCTTTTGAAGTACAGAAAGTTTTCTATCTGGTAGGACTATGCATATAGAATAAGGGTTAAGTATATACTGTTTCTTATCTATTTTTATTCGCAGATTACCGTTTATACATAGAATAAACAAAATACTTTTAGAAATTGAAGTTATCTTGTTTTCTATATTTTTATTTATATTTATAACTGCACTTTTTCTTATATCCGGAAAATCCAATATCTGAAAAATTTCGGATACAGGGTAGACACTTGCTCCTGTATTGGTTATAAACCCGGATTGAAGTTGTATTTGTGAAGTTGTATTTGCCATATTCAAATAAGTAGAATTTTATTAATAGTCATTCTTTATTTAATTGTCTGAAAAATTATGATTTGTCCATTCTCAGTATTTTTTTTATCCAACGGCTATTCATTTCAGCACGGCCTTCCATAAAAAGGTCAAAAACAAATATTTCTTTGACAGCTGCACTTTGCAAAGACAAACTACCCAATAAATAAGGGAAGACGCATAAACAAATAATATGGACAAATAAGTCATAAGGGGATCGTTCTTCCCGCAAATTTCTTAATACATCGTCTTCCATCATCTTTAAATATTGATTTAGTAATGATTCTCTGGAATTCGTATACTCTTGATATTGTGTAAAAAAGATAGAGGAAGGTAACTCACCACCTAAATGCTTGAGATAAAATTGGTTCACCTTTTCCGGATTATTCTCTATGTCATTAAGTATATACAGAGGTAGGTTACGGTTGCCTGAGAGTATTTTATCAGAAAAAGCGCATATGAGGTCTATTTTTTGCTCGAAATTTGTATTCGGATTATTGATTATATCCTTGACTCCTTCCAGCAGTTTTATTGCTGAATCTTTCATGACCGCCTCGAAAAGAGATTCCTTACTCCCAAAATATGTATTTATTACGGATTTATCAATATCAAGGGTTTGTGTAATATCGCCGATCCTTGTCATTTTCAACCCTTTCTGGTGAAAGACTTCACATGCAGTATCTATTATTTTATTTTTTATGTTAGCGCTATATTCCATGAGTTGATTTTTATATATACGAAATTTCCACATATATTTAGTAATATCTTTCATTGAATGAATTTACAAGTTCGACATAGGTTGTGTCTTCCCTGATCAGGAACTTAATTTTATGTTCTCTTGCCAGCCATCCTAATGCATAGAATATCATTGTATCTTTATAATTTGTCAATTCACCAAGCTCCCTGATGGAAAGTTGCCCCTTTTCTGATAATATATGCCATATTGCTCCGGCATTAATTCCAATATCATTTTTCAACATACGCTTGTAAATTTAATTATCCTTTAAATTTATTTGTTTTATAGTTGATGTCGATTGTATATTTATTAATTTCATACCTGATGCAAATGTCGGATATTTAGATATATAACTGATATTCGTTTTTTGTGCTTATATGTTCAAAATCTTGTTTTTTTTGAATATCTTCGTATTTTATTAAGAGATACATTCTGATTAATATGAATGAGATGAAATATGCAAAAATATCCCTGGAGGATATTGTATGTCAAAATTCAATACCGGGGATACAGAATTTTATCATATCAGAAGAAAAAATATATGTTAAGAACTCTTCTGTCAATTTTCAAAATTCGTTCTTCGATCTGAAATATCCGCATGTTTGCGAAGGGATTGGTTTTGCTATTTGTACAAAAGGAAAAGCAAGGGTCAGGATCAACCTTCGCGAATACCAATTAGAATCAAGCTCGATTATCGCATTGTTGCCTAATTACATTATCCAGATTTTAGAGCAGGATGAGAACCTGGAAATTGAGTTTCTATTTTTCTCGTTTGATTTTGTTTCCGATATCAAGATGATTACTGAAGTTGAGTTTATCGAGAAAGTACAACGGGCTACTTATTTGAGAATTGACGAAGAAACAGCTCTGGATCTTCTGGAATTTCATACTTTCATTGTAAGGCAGTATAAAAAAACAAATTATGATGAAGCAATTATGAAGAACCTGCTGGTTGCCTTGATAAATAAAGTTTTGCTTATTCATCATGAATCAGGAAAGGGAGAAAAAATGGAGTCTTTAGCACATAACGAGGAGGTATTTCAACGCTTTTTGGGGCTATTATTCAGGTATTATAAAAAAGAACGTACAATTAAATTCTATGCCGGGGAGTTATTCCTTACACCCAGTCATCTAACAAAAGTGATTAAAGAAGCGAGCCGGAAACCGGTTTCCCAGTGGATTGACGAGATGGTTATTATGTCTGCTAAAGCTATGCTCAAAAGTTCGGACATGACCGTGTCGCAAATAGCAGAAGAATTAAATTTTGCAAATCCCTCTTTTTTCGGTACATATTTTAAAAAAAGATCCGGTATTACTCCTTTACAATATAAAGAGAGCTAATGCATAACAATCGCTAAAGTATACATGTATTTTCAGGGACAAAGTATCGGGCTTTAATTGCTGACTATAAGTCTACAAATAAATACTGTATAATGAAAATTATTGTTATTTAATTACTATATCCAAATGTGCTAATAACCCTCTCAGCTCATTTTCTGAAAAAATAGTTTTTTTTATTTTATTTGTAGAAGGATTAATTGAGAAATTATATGAAGTAAAGAAGTCAGCTTTCTCCAAATTAGTTTCATGAAAAGAGGCGCCCATTAAATCACATTTGTCGAACACAGACAATGAGATGTCTGTGTTATCAAAATATGCCTCTTGAAGATTGCAATCAATGAATATTGTTTTTCTTATTTTTATAGCAACAAAGTTAGCATAATTCAGGAGTGACTTTTCAAAGAAAAAAGAACTTGAGTATTTGTTGATAGCTGTAAAATCAACGCCAGTCATTTTACATTCAATAAATTTCACATCACTAAGTGTATCGGAGAACTTTACAAGAGTAAAATTGCATTGTTTAAATTCACAATTATCAAATGAGGTACTATGAATAACTCTATTTGAAAAGTCACATGACACAAATACGCATTTATAATATTCTTCATCTAATTCTATTTCGTTAAAATTGATGTTCTCTATAATCTGCTTCTCCATTATACTACTTCGTTAATTGATACAAAGGTTCACTTATTTTCCGATATAAAGGTATATATTCTATTTTATCGATCTAAATTGAATAAATTTGACATATTTACCTATAGTGCATTTAGGTACTACGGGTAATATATTTTAAAAATGCCATGCAAAACCAAAAAGGAAGTCGATTTCGGCAAACCAGAAATGCTGAGATGCTTTATCTCTCTTATCATAAGTTGTACGGATACTTGGCATGTTGATATAACCTTCTTTACCTTCGCAGCGTAAGAAGAATAAATCCCACAACAACACATCGGCTCCGACTTTACCGTTCAACCCGAAACCGGCCAGATGAAATTTATCATGACGTTCCTGATCAAACAGTTTTACATTGGATTTGGGAAGTAAAAATCCCGCTCCGCCACCTACTAATCCGTTTATTTTCAGGATTCCGTTCTTGTAAAAATTATGATAATATTCAAATTCGGCATTGATATAGTTCAAACCATCAGTATGTTCGAATGTCAGGAAATCTTCAGCCAGGTTTATCTGCCCATCATGAATTCTGTCCTGAAATTCTTCAGGAACAGTTCCCGAAACCTTTACAGTCTGACCTTGATCCATCACATATTTCATGTGGTCTACCCCGATACTAATCGCCATATTGTCTTTAAAGAAATAACCGATACGGAAATTGGTCTGAGGTATCGTTATTCGATCTAGCTGCAAATAATTATGATAATTAACAGGACTCAGTTTATCATGTGCTACAGCTCTGTATAATTTAAAGTCATAATTATCTCCTGTGAAATGAATGGTCGAGTTTGTATAATGACTCCTGTTCCATCCCCAAAAAGCGAAGAATTTTCCCTTTTTATATGCAGGTTCAGTCTGAGCAAATAACGAAGATGCTGATGCAAGGATTAATACTAATAGTAATGTTTTTTTTATTTTATTTATTTTTTATTTAGTGAATACGAATTTTTAAGTTGTTGATATTTCGATTATTTATTTGTTTACATTCATCAGTATGAGTGATTTTATATTTGTAGCTAATAATATATATGATTTGGGATGCACTGAATGATATTACATCAATCTTCATGTTTATAAATTAACATCATTAAACTAGGTAAAACAATTAAAAGCATAGGCAATCCGACAATAAAACCACCTATAACAGAGATTGCCAAAGGCTGTTGCATTTGTGCTCCCAAGCCTATACCGATAGCCAAAGGCATTAATGCTAAAATAGCACTTATAGCGGTCATTAGTTTAGGGCGTATACGCAATGCAATGGCATAATTGACCGATTCAGTTACATCGCCACCGGCCTTTCTGTTCATATTATATTGATGTACAGTAAATATTGAGTTCTCGGCGATAATACCAACTATCATAATGATTCCTGTATAACTACTGACATTCAGTGGCACTCCGGTTATCCATATTGCAAGAATGCAACCACAAATACTAAATACAGAGACAAATAATACAGCGAGTGAAATAACCCATTTCCTGAATAGAAACATCAGTACAGCGAAAACGAGTAAAATAGCCAATCCCAAAATAGTCAATAACTCTTTGAATGACTGTTGTTGTTGGGAATAAGATCCTCCATATTCGATACTGTAACCTTGCGGCAAAGGCAGACCACTATTGAGCTTACTCTGTATTTCTGTCATAGCCGTTCCGAGATCACGTCCATTAAGTCGAGCAGTGAGTGTAATGGTACTTTTCAGATTTTCTCTTTTCTGTTCAATCTCACCTGGAACAACTTCTACTTTACAGAAAAAAGAAAGAGGTTTGGTACTACCATCAGGCAAGAATATCAGTTGCTTGAGAAGTAACTCAGAACTATTGACAGAAAAATCAGTGAACCGAAATAGAATCCGTCGCATTTGTTCACCATCTTGCACACTACCTATCTGCAAACCTCCTGTCATCGCAGCTTGTGCAGGGCTTGGCTCTATCACATTGGGATTCTCGCCCAAAGGGATTCCATCTGTATAGGCTGTCAATTGTTCTTGAAAATTAGTCATAGATATTCCATATTGTGACAGTAAGTTTTCGTCAGGCATAAATATGAGTGAGGGGCCGGCCGCCACTAATCCATTATTTATATCGGTTATCCCATCTATCTTCTGAATTATATTTTCAGCTTGTGCAGCCAAGTTTTGTAAAGTAGGGTAATCGTTTCCGAATATTTTTACTTCTATTGGCTGTGCTGTACTCATCAGATCGCCTAATAAATCCGATATTCGCTGCCCAAATCCGATAGTTACTACAGGGACAGCCTGGGAAATAGTGGTGCGTAAATCATCAATGACCTCCGGAGTTGTTTGCTTGTGATTTCGTTTCAGCTGTATAAGGTAATCACCAAAGTTACTCGGTGCTGTTTTAAAAGCCATTCCAACACCTGTTCTACGTAAGTAGGTCTCTATTTCGGGATGAGCCATAATAATTGTTTCCATCTGACGGCAAAGGCGGTCTGTCTCCTCTATACTTGTACCGGAAGGAGTATGATAATCTAAAACGATTGTTCCTTCATCCAAATCAGGGAGAAATCCTGATGTTAAATTTCTCGAAGCAGACCAGGCACCTATACCTACGATAAGTATGATAGCAATAGCTATGATTGGTTTTTTATATAACTGGGTTAACCAATGGACTTTTTCGGTAGCATCACCTTCATAATTCTCGGTTTTATCAGCTAAATTCTTAGGGCGCAATTTCTGATTATAACCTATAATCAGATGTAATACAGGTAATAATAACCAAGTGACAAGGAATGAAGCAACCAATGTTAATTGCATTGTATCGGATAATTCTTTAAAGAAACTTCCCGCCAAACCACTCATCAACCGAAATGGGAAATGAATGACAATGGTTGCCAAAGATGAAGCTATCATTGCAGGAAACAGATCTCGAATAGAATTTTTGACGACAGTAAACCGTGAATCCTTGGGGTTTTCTTCATGTCCCCTATATATTTGCTCAATAATAACAATGGCATCATCCAATATTAGCCCGATGGATGCGGCAATTGCTCCTAATGACATGATGTTAATCGTAATACCTGCCAGGTATAACAATAATACCGTAAACATCAGAGTAATAGGTATTGTTAGCATAACCACCATACTGGCTCGCCATGAACGAAGGAAGATAATCATAACGATCAATGCCAATATGAGCCCTTCTACGATGGTATGGATGGTGCTGCTAATACTGTCGCTGACAAATGCTCCTTGATTATAATAGGGTTTCAGTTCATATCCTTTAGGGAGGAGTTTTCGGATTTGTTCTGCTTTAATATCGGCATCTTGTGTAAATGTTAGTAAATTAATTCCTGGCTGTTTTACTAAGTCTATTTGCACAACTTCGTTTCCGTTTGCATTGATTTTCAGGAATTCGATTTGTTCCTCAATCCTGACTTCGGCAATATCCTGTAAACGGATTACCCTGTTTCCGTCATTTTTTATAACAACATTAGACAGTTCTTCCATGTTGTTTATCCGTGTATCGGTTATAGTTAGATAAAGGCGTTCATAATCTGCTATGTTCCCATTGCTTAATACAAAGTTTGTATTATTAAAAGCTGTAGTAAGGGTTGAAATAGTAATTCCTAACGAAGACATTTTTACTGCATCGGGAATAATCACATATTCTTTCGACTTACCACCCCTAACAACAACATTACTAATCCCTTGTACCTGAGAGAATATCGGGCGGACGAGAAGATTTCCCGCATCTCGCATTTTTACCGGGCTATGCGTCTTACTTTCCAGTGTGAAACCATAAACGGGGAATAATGACTGGTTCATTGCTTCGGTAGAAATAACTGTACCGGCTGGCAAATAGTTTTTTATTTCGTTAATACGGCTTTCCAATTGAGCTTTTGTCGCATAAACATCCGTTCCCCAACTAAAATATACATCGACAACGCAACTACCTCTACCAGTACTACTTTTTACTGTAGTTACTCCTTCTACTTTTTTCACGGCACTTTCCAGAGGTTTGGTAACAGTAATCATCATCCTGTCTACAGGTTGTTGGCCGGCATCGGCAATTATCGTGATCCGAGGAAAAGAGACTTCAGGAAAAAGGTTCGTTTGCATTGTGTGATAACAATACAATCCGACTAACAAAAGCAGTAAACCTACGTAAATAATAGGTTTACTATATTTTTCAAACATATTTTTATCTTTAGGCAGCTTCTCCATAATTTATTCTTTCACAATTTTCACCAATGTACTATCTTCCATTGCATATGCACCAGTCAGAACAATTCTGTCAGATTGCGATAATATGGGGGATACTATTTCTATATCATTAGTATTGCTATTCCCCGTTTTTACAGGAAGTTTAGTAGCAACACTGTCATTGATAAGTTTCATTACCCAAAAATTCTGCATCATCACATCACTCTGTACAGCACTTTTAGGAAGTATTTGCATCGTATGGTTCGAAGAACCTTTGTCAATCAATACTTTTACTATCAGCCCTTCCGGTAAGAATGGAGTTTTAGCACGGGCTACAATCTGCTGAGATTGAGAAGAAGTATTCATTGTAACCAATGGAGAACCAATAGCTGCCCTGACTTCCGTTTCATCGGGGAGAATAAGCGTACATCCTTTTCCCGGATTTACGTATTTTGTAAATTCGTACGGAACATTTATATTGAAAACAAAGCTGTTTTGATCCGCAATAGTGCATAACAGTGTACCTTCGGTTAAATACCCGCCTTCCTGTTGATTTACTACTGTAATAATTCCTGATGAACCTGCTTTGATGGTAATAACTCCGGCTGTAGAATCTTCAAGATTCAAAGCATTGCGCTCTTTGCTTTCCAATTGATACAGAGATTGTCCGGCTGTCACTTTACTTCCTTGCAATATATATACTTTAGTTATATACCCGGCAATAGGTGTACTTATGATACTCTTATTTTGATAACACGTTGTTGCCGTAAGTGTTATTACGTCTTTTATATTTCCTTGCTTAACCTGTGTTATTGTTACAGAAGTACGGGGAGTCTCAGTTATTATTGTGCTTTTCTGGGTACAACCTGTAATACAGATGAGCAGAAGAAAGATTGCTTTTTTCATATCTGTCAGTTTATATCTTTAATTTGTAATTACCAATTAGCATTATTATAAGTGTTGATAAGGAGTAACCTATTAGCATCCAGCAGATATTGATTTTCGACTGTTTGTGTCCTGCTCCGCAAAACTGTTATAAAATCTACCATAGATCGCTGTCCTTTGTTGATTTCTTGTTTATAATCGGATAAAATTTGGTTATATGTATCAACCTGCGTTATTAAAAGCTTTTTTCGAGCATCATAACTTTTCAGTTCGGTTAAGCATTGTTTTCTTTTCAGATCGTTCTGTAGAATGAAATTCTCACGATAAAATGATATTGTGCTAAGTTGAGCGTTGGTCTTATTACGAGTCAGTTTTCGTTGTTTACCATCAAATAGAGTCCAGGTGAAAGTTATACCGGCACTCATACCAAAATGCTTCGGAACAGATTTATTAAATTCTGAAAATCGGAGTCCGCCATCCACAAAAAAGTTTAGTTGAGGCTTGTATTGAATTTCCGAAACATTTTGAAGTGTCTTCAGATTAAGGCTGTCTAATCTATATTGTTCGAGAAAAAGGGAGTTGGACTGTATTGGTAATCTTAAATCAATGTTAATGTCGTCCAATATTACGATAGAAGTGTCTCTTATGCCACAAAGGATGTTCAGATCGAGTAGATCTTTTCGGTACGACTGTTTGTAAGTTTCCTGTAATTCTTTATTATTCTGAATTTCAACATGGAGAAGTTTAATGTCAGATTGTTTCATAATACCGACTTTTGCAAGTTTTTGCACAACATCCGTTTGTTGGTCGAGAAGTATTAATAAAGAATCTGAAAAAGCAATTTTTTTTTTGTTAAGTAAGCATAGTATATATTGGTCTGTAACCAATTTTTCCAAGTCATGTTCCTGCAGTCGTATATTGTTCTTACTTATTTCCTTGTCAACCTCTATCTGTTCTTCTGCCAGTTTGTAAGAGGCTCTTCCCAATAGAGGTTTAGACCATGTTATTCCGGCTTGCAGGCTTTGTCCTGTTTGCCCCAGATCGTAGCCATAATAATCTGTTGCTGTCGGATTATTCCATTTAAAGGCTGTTTTACCATTATCTTTGGCTATAATCGGCACAAATAAATAGTTTCCGGCCAAATCAAGCTTAGATTGAGTATAGAATGCTTTTAATCGTTGCAGTTCATAATCTGAAACAATCTGCTGATTCAGATAATCTTTAATCAAAGGACTATTTAATTTTGCTTCGCGAATGTAATATGCGAGTGAACTTTGATTTTCTGATTGGGGAAATACATTAATTGAAATAATTATAGACAAGAGAATCAACAATACATTCTTCATTGCATCTTTTTCCGTCAAAATTAAAGATGCTTTTTGTAGAAATTTTGAATCCTGCTTTTAACCCCATTCAGATAAAGATTACCGAGAATTGATGCATATTATCCCGGTATTCGTAGTCTATCTTCCATCCGTGTAGCTTACATATTTGATTCACAATGGATAATCCGAGCCAGTTACCTTTCTTTTCTTCGGATACACGGCTGAAACGCCGGAATATTTTATCCTTATTCAAGGGTTTTTTGTCGCCTGTATTACCTACCATAAATGTATTATTCTCAACACGGATAAAGATGGAACCACCCTCTATATTATGGCGAATTGCATTTACTATAAGATTGTTTACAAGGCTCTCCAGTAGCATTCTATTTGTCTTTACGACAAGTGAACCCGAAATAATTTCGATTGACAAGGAGATACCGTTATTCAGAGCCAATTCTTTTAAATAGGACAATTGTTTATCTAACAATTGAGAAAAATCGATGTTCTCGGTTTCTTTGAATTGCGAATTGTCCATCTTAGCCAATAACAATAAGTTCTTATTGAGCCGTGTCAAACGCGAAGATACATCGTAGAGCGACTGTATGACCTGCATCTGCGATTCGCTCAACGTAGAATCCTGCAACAGCAAATCGAGTTGCGATTGAAATACGGCTAATGGTGTTTGCAACTCATGCGAAGCATTTTCGGTAAATTCTTTCTGCTGATTATATACATCAATATTATTTTGCATGAGTTTGGTCAGGTTCGTGTTCAGCCTGACAAACTCGGTCGTATCTGTCTTGCCGAACGACGGGATTACACCTTTTTCGAGGCTGAAACTCTCTATCTTATCCAGGCTTGTATAAAACGGTTTCCACAGCCTGCGCGAAAGTATTTGTTGAATGCCGAATATAGCGATGAGCAGGATAAGAAAGAAAAGCCCATACTGAAAGGCAAGTGTATGCATTAAATCTCCATTCTCAATCATTGCTATGCGCGACACAAGGATATAAGGCTGCTCATCAATATTTACTTTTGTATATACAGTGCGGTAATCGACAGGGTGTCCTTCGGAGGCATTATAGAACGGTTTTTGAACAACCTTATCTAAAGGGAGTGAATCATCAAAAGCTATTATTTCCGAATCTTCATTAAACCCGTTCCAATATTCGATATCGGAGATGGAAAATGTTGGTAATTGGCTTATTTTGAAATCTGCTGCCCTATACTTGATCAAATCATCGAGATCTTCGGCATAATAATGCTTCATTATATAGAAAAACAAAGGCATACTGCATAGTAGCATAATTACAGTATATCCTAAGAAATTCAATAGGCTTTTACTTAATAAACTTTTCATTCTTCCCATTTATATCCTGTGGCATATATTGTTTTAATACTATTGACACAACCTGCATCACTCAGTTTCGATTTCAGGTTCTTTATATGAGCATATACAAAGTTATGACTGTCCAGCATATCTGCCATATCGCCCGACAAATGCTCGGCAATGGCGTTTTTAGAAACCACTTTGTTCTTATTGCCTATCAAAAATAACAATAAATCGTATTCTGACTTAGTTAATGCAATTTCTACCGTATTATTATATTTTACGGTCTTCGACAGTAGGTCTATAATTAAGCCGTTGGACGATACCGTATTGTTATGCGAAAAATGTTGCCTGCGCATCAATGCATATATCCGGATACTCAATTCGGGCAGAGGAAAGGGCTTTGCAAGGTAATCGTCAGCACCTGTTTTCAGTCCGGTTACTTTGTCATCAAGCGATCCGCGTGCTGAAATAATAATGATTCCACTCTCAATATTTCGCTCTTTTATTACTTCCAATATTTTCAACCCGTCTCCTCCCGGCAGATTCAGATCCAAAAGAATACAATCATAGGTGTATAACTCTATTTTTTCTACCGCTTCGGCAAAATTAAAAGCCTGTTCGCACAAGTAATTATCCGAAGACAGGTAGGTGACTATATTGTTCGATAATTCGCGTTCATCTTCTATCAGCAAAACTTTCATACAATTTTTATTTATCGGTTAAAATAACAAGTGAACCTCCGGCAATCAGCAATCCGCCTAACAGAACCTTCCAACTCACAGGTTCTCTAAGTATTACAAAGGAAAGAAAAATAGTGATAACAACACTCATCTTATCTATCGGGGCAACTTTGGAGGCTTCACCTAACTGTAGCGCTTTGAAATAGAACAACCACGACAAGCCTGTGGCTACTCCGGATAGAATAAGAAATAACCAATTGGTCTTATTCAGTTCTTTTATACCTCCCGCCCCGTTACCGGCTATTACAATCCCCCAAGTAATGAACAGGATAATGCAGGTTCTGATAGCTGTAGCCAGATTGGAATCCACATTCTTTATCCCGATCTTGGCAAAGATAGCAGTCAATGCTGCAAATATCGCCGACAGTATAGCATACCATTTCCACATAATCAGGTGTATTATTAATCTTCGAATATAGTATTAAAATTTAAAATTCAGTCCCAGAGAGGCTATCTGCGTTTCATAATAATTTTCGTAGACAGCTTTAAACCCTTGGTTATATATTTCTTCTTTTATTCCCATCGTACTCAGGATATCTTTCATAGAGAATAATAGCTCAATTCTGTCATCATAAAACGTTTGTCTAAACCCGATGTCAATTCCTCCCCGTCCCGAGCGTCGTCCCTGGGCTATGTTCTGCGCGGCATAGTATACACCTGAAAGTTGCACCTGACGGCCTTTCCCGATATAAAATAAGCTATTCAGCTTCGCATACCACGTGTTATCATTGCTTTCGGAAATCGAGAATGGACGTTCGTAAGGGAAGTAAAGTATGCCATCATAACCGGCAATATGGTTATGGTACCAATTGATACTCCCTGTTATTTTCCAAAAACTATTTACCTGTTGATCAAAGATCAATTCGATACCTGTATTTTTTGCCTTTCCTGTGTTCTCGTAAATTTTATTTATAATATTGTGTTCGACGCTGTGTTCATCGATGGCATAAATGCGGGAGTAGGGATCTTTTATTATTTTGTAATATCCTGCAAAAAATATAGAACCGCTATTCCAAATATATTTATAAGCCAACTCCAGATTATGGGTATATTGGGGGCGCAGATATGGATTCCCGACCTTTAACAATTCGGGATCATCATATTTAGGAAAGATACGTAACTCAGCCTCACCCGGACGGTCGACGCGACGGTTATAAAAAACTGACAAACGATTTGCCTCATTCATCTTCCATGTCAGACGTATATTGGGAAAAAGATTCCAATAATCGTAAGCATCATTCGATGGATAATAGATATTATCAGACGAGATGTCGTAAAACACACGTGTATATTCTGTCCGTAGTCCCATTTCGATATCTATTTTCTTTTTTTCGAATATCCAGTTGGCATAAAAAGCAGCCATATCTTCTCCCCAATCCGACCAATTTCCCAATCCCGGATATATAACCGATTTATGTCCCCGATATACGTTGTAAGTGACGGGTAAACGGCGTATCTGTCCCTTCATTCCGGCTTCTATTCTGCCGTTGAATAAGGGCTTTGTATAATCCATGGTTAGTTGTGTTATATGCTCTTTGGCTATCACGTGGGTAGTATCTTCGCCAATACGTGCCAATGATATTTCACGCAACCGGTACTTTTCGTTTTCCCAGCCGCATGTATATTGCAGAGCGGCATGCAGTTCATGTCCCGGGTCGGCAAATCTGTGTTTGAAACTAACAGCTGCACTTGCAAGACCCGTATTCTCGTGTTCGTCCCATTGCCAATTGCGAAGCGGATCCATATTCATATTGTTAAAGAAAGTCACGTCTGCTTTATCGACATGACTTTCATAATCATAAAGTCCGGAAAACGAAAGTGTGTTTCTTTCATTGAGTATCCAATCGATACCTCCTTTTATCAGGTAATGTGTTTGGGTTCTGTTTTCAGGTATCTGCGAAATAACGGAAGTTCCATCGTCGTAATAGCGTGTCGTAAATTCATTATTAGGCAAGTGCCTTTGCCTTATGATCTCTGTCTGCAAGAATACATTGATGTTTCCGGATTTATAGTTTAAATTGAGCGATGGGATATATTTCGTATTGAAATTATAACTGCCCAATGTCGAAGGTAAATCGCTTTTTCGTTTTGTCAAAGCACCTAAGCCAAAGGTAAAGCCGGCATTACCGTTAAATCCGGTCTGGTGTTCCTTTTTGTAAATAATATTAATAATGCCCGCCATTCCGGCTGCATCATATTTAGCCGAAGGATTATTTATTATTTCTATCCGGTCGATATTCGATGCAGCGATATTATCAAGTCCCTTTTGGTTTCCAAATCCGGTAAGAACTGATTGTTTGCCATCAATGAGTATTGCTACCTTATCGCTTCCACGTAGTAATACTTTGCCGTCCTGATCGACAGATATCCCCGGCATATTACTCATTGCATCCAGTACAGAACCTCCCGATTGGGAAATATTATTAGAAATATCGAATATTTTTTTATCCAATGCCTGATTTACGTGTTGGCGTTGCCCTATTATCTGGATCTCACCTAATAGCTGGGGCGATCCGGTCAATTCAATTTTACCTATATTGTAAATCGGATTCAAGTCTCCAATAAAGAATTCTAATGATTTCTCAAGGTAACCAACGTATGAAAATTTTGCAATATATTCCCCTTGATGCAAATCTGAAAGAGTGAATTGTCCTTTGTCGTCTGTCATCATACTGGCGATTATTGTCCCTTTTTCTTTTGAAATAACACTAACCGTCACATAGGGTATATCTTCTTTACTGTTTTTATCGACAACTTTTCCCGAAACAATTGATTGCTGGGCATTAATTGTAAGAAAAGGAATAAGTAACAGAAACAGAAGTACAAATGTTTTCATTAAGTATATTTTTTATCCGGATATACAAAAGTGTAAAACAAATTTGTAGAAATTTAGAATATTTTATAAAACTTGATTCTCATGACTTCTGAATTCTTATAAAGAAAAATGCTTTAAACAAAAAATGATATTTATATTTAAGTCAATCTTAAGCATACTTTATTTCAGATCATCTATTTTTGCATTGAAGTATTTTTATCAGTCTTATGTTCCGGATATTAAGTAACCTATATATGACATTAAAACCACAAGCATAAACAATCAATATGAATATCCTTATTATAGAAGACGAACCGGGCATTTACAACTTTTTGAAAGAAGGGTTGGAAGAAGAAGGTTATGATATAATAATAGCTTCTGATGGGATAAAGGGAATAGATCAATTCTCTCGGTCGAAACCGGACTTAGTACTGCTGGACTGGATGCTTCCGGGTATGCACGGAATTGATGTCTGCAAAGAGATCCGTAAACAAGATAAGGAAACTCCCATACTGTTCCTTACGGCAAAGGATACAGTAAAAGAAACAATAGAGGGCTTAAGAGCCGGAGCAAATGACTATGTCAAAAAGCCTTTTTCTTTTGAGGAATTGCTCGAACGGATTAAAATACATTTCAGGGATAAACACGAAGATGAGATTCTTATACTCGGAGATATATCGTTAAACAAATCATCTTATCAGGTCTATAATAGAAGCGAAGAAATATCTTTAACACAGCGGGAGTTTGCTTTACTTGAATTCCTGCTCCGGAATAAAGGGAAAATCTGCACACGGGATGAGATTATTGATAAAGTTTGGAATATCAATTTTGAATATGACACCGGAGTGATAGATGTTTTTATGAATTCCTTGAGAAAGAAACTGAATATGGATAAGGAGAACGGATATATCAGGACAGTGCGGGGTGTCGGATATATCGCAAATGATTAAATGATGAAGAAGCTATCCTTACAAAGTCGCATAGCATTTAATATCATAGTAAGCACAGCCCTGCTTACAATGGTTTTATGTGCTATAATTCTGGTTGTTTTCAAACTGCATACGGATAAATTAGAAGCCAATCCGGATATTACATTAAAAGATGTGGAACATTTGTTTATGATTCTGTTAAGGGTCTGTTGTGTCAGTTGCTTTTTTATCCTATTCCTGTTATTCGCCATATCACGTAAAATAGCGCAAAACAGCACAAAACCTATCCGGGAAATAATAAACATAGCAAATACCATTACACATAATAATTTGAGTGCAAGAATTCCTCTTCCAAGCCATAAAGATGAGTTGTACGAACTTGCAGAAACTATTAATAACCTGCTTGAGCGAATTGAATGTGCTATGGAAAGGGAAAAATCCTTTACTTCTTGTGCTTCACATGAATTCCGCACCCCTCTTTCCGTACTCAAGGGAACGATGGAAGTGCTGATCAGGCATCCACGAAGCCAAGCGGAATATGAAGACAGGATCAAAGCTTGTATTAAGGAAGTGGATAAACTGAATGATATGGTTGAACAATTGCTTATCCTGACGAGATATGAAGAGGGTAAACGTTCCTTGAATTATGATTATTATTCCGTTGAGGATATGATAAATAATAGTGTGTGCCTGTTCTGCGATATGATTCTAAAGAAGAAACTGGAAATAAATATATCAATTTTCCCTCAACAGGTTTCTGTATATACAGATGAATATTCACTTTCTACTATTTTGACTAATTTGATTTCAAATGCCGTGAAATACAGTAATGATCGGGGGACGATCGATATAAAGGCGAATCAACAGGACAATCATTTGATAATCGAGATAGAAAATTCAGGACGTGGCATTCCACAGGAAGAATTAAAATATATTTTCGATAAATTCTATCGTTCATATGCCTCCGAACGTCCTGAAATTAAAGGATTCGGATTAGGGCTTCCAATCGTAAACCGCTTTTGTTCCTTATTGAATATTGATATTGAAATCACCAGTGATTTAGATAAAATTACGGTGGCAAAACTTACGATTCCTTTGAAAGGTAAACATTAAACTTAACGTAAACGTTCTAACTCCTTTCTGTGGAGTTTTTATCTTTTTGATCCATCTTAAGTTAATCTTAAGCATTCAGATATTAATGTTCCCTACCTTTATATTTGTATATTATAATATTAGTTGGGAATATATCTTGAAAATTTGGACTTTAGTTCCATTTTATCAAATCTTAAAGATAGGCCATGGTATATTTAATCAATAATCAATAAATAAAAGGATGGAGAGATAAAACAGATATGCAGTAAAGTTATGGTTTGCTGAAATAGAAGAATTGGTCTTAAACACATATCTGTATTTAAGAAAACAGTATAGACAATAATTATCTTTGTTATTAATAAAACAAAAAACACTCAGTTCATTTAATACCGCTCGTTTTCATACAATGGAAAGTCAGAACCAGAGACAATCAGTAATTACTAATCAGGCAAATGCTTCCCGATGGCTGGGTAAAAAGATTATTGTCGCAAAAGGCACATATATTTTAGCTTCGGCACTCACTATTTTCAGTGCTGGATGTTTTGTTGTTTTTTGTTGGTATTTCTCTGGATTTGCAGCGTCGTGGCTCGACAACGGAGTGGTTAACCCCAATGTTTTGCTGTATGCTTCGGTGTTCCTGACGGGACGATACGTTCTTGCTCATTTTGCATCGCAGCTCAACTACAAAGCCGGCAATATCATCGTATCCCGAATAAAAAAAGAGCTTTATCCAAGATTGCTAGGCAACAGCCGGCAGGATTCCATATCGAGCACTTTGTTCGTTACCAGGATAAGTGACGATTTAAAGCCCTTTTTCGCTTTTTTTATTCCATATTCCATTGCGTCTGTTTTGGTTAGTGTATTATTGTTTGTTGTAAGTTTCTGGATGGAAAAGTGGGTTGCTGTCATACTGTTAGTTTCATTCTTGGTTATTCCCATGCAGATGATTGTCATTGGTGTGGGAGCCGAAGCACTTCACAAAAAACATATCAATCTTTTTGTGAAATATTCCGCAGTTTTCTACAACCGTCTCCAGACCATCGCCGAAATTGTCAATTTAGACAACTTCAAATCACAATACCGGTTTTTGTCGGAAAAAAGTAGGGCATTGAATAAAGCGACTACCAATGTGATGCGGGTTGCCATCCTGTCGTCGGCCGTTCTGGAACTTTTTGTTACAATTTGCATTGCAGCCATTGCTATTTATTTAGGGATGAGCCTTCTTGGTATTATGCCGGGTCCCAGCTACGGGAAAGGTTACGATTTCCGTACCGCGTTGTTTCTGCTTACCCTCTCCCCTTATTTTTTCTTTTACCTGCGGAAATTCGTGAGTGCTTATCACGACCGCAACAGAGCCTTGGCGTCGGCAAAATTGGTGATGCCGATACTGAACGAAGACATTGATAAACCTCTATCCAACATAAGTGAAAGGCTTAATATGCTTGAAATCGGAGGTTTGAATTTTGCTTATCCCGATTCGCCTGTAAAAGTTTTACACGACATCAATCTGAAACTACCGACGAAAGGATTGGTGCTGGTGAAAGGCATTTCAGGTTCGGGAAAATCAACCTTACTGAAAATATTTGCCGGAAGCTTGTTTGTACAAGAGGGTTCTGTTTCGGTAAATGGAAAAGAAAATGGATGGTCGCATCAGTGGCTGAAAGAAAATACGGCGTATATGAATCAATTTCCGTTCATCTTTGACGGAACGCTGCGATACAATGTTTTTTTGGAAAAAGAGGCCACAATAAACGGCCAATATCCCGAATTCTTGGACAAAATATTAGCTAAAAAAGAAAACGGTTGGCAAACTGAATTAAGCCACAATGGAAAACAACTTTCGGGTGGTGAAAAGCAGTTGGTTACACTGGCACGGATGCTGCTGCATCCCAAACCGGTGGCCATATTGGATGAACCTACGGCAAATTTGGATGCCGATACTGTCGAGATCATTCTTCCACAGATTATGAAACTGGCCCAAAACAGCTTGGTAATTGTTGCTTCGCACGAAAAAATGTTCGACACCATAGCTGACAAAATCGTAAACTTAAATTGGGGAGAACAGATGAAGTATGAATAAATTTATCGTAAAGTATATATTGCATCCCTTAGCAGGCAGATGGCTGAAAGGTATCTTTCTGTTGCTGCTCTGGACTGTGGCATTCATAGCCCTCCCTGCCATTTCGGGGTGGTTTTTGGCTATTTGTAGTGTGGTGTTCGTTACGGCAAACACTGCATTTTCGTATCTGATTCCGTCGGCCATTATCCGTTTACTGGCACTGGTGCGCACGGCAACACGATATTTCGAACGGCTAGAAAATCATAAAACTACGCTCGAAGCTCAGCAAAGCCTGCAACTGAAAATATTTCAATCGGTAGCCAAATTTCCTTATTTCAGAAAACAAGTCAACAATAACTCGGCGTTGCTCGAAAACAGTACATATGGCATCGATCAGATATTGAACCATATCCTTTTGTGGCTTTTACCATTTACTGCGCTTATTCTCTCGCTTAGTATCTACTTCTTTTTTCTTATCGTATTTTCGCAAGTTATCGCTATCGAGTTTTTGATTTCATCTGCAATTCTTCTGTTTATCATCCCGCAATTCTTCTTCCGGAAAAACAGCAAACTCTACGAAGAATTGAAAATGTGCCGCGAAGAAAACAATCAGGCGCTTATACAGAGTTTCAGAGGACGAATAGAAATTTCGAAATACAGCATGGCCGAAAAAGCCATCAATCAGCACGAACAAAAGTTATTGCAGATCGAACGATTGGAAAATAAGTTGCAGAATAATTCATTTTATCTACAACTGATCGCCGGGCTTGGCGTTAGTTATATAGCTACGTTTCTGCTTTGGGATTCGGGTAATTATGGTATAGATGCTCCTCTGGCAATCGGTATTTTCTTTGGTATAATGGCGCAAGCCGAATTGTCTGAAATGCTTTTTTCGGGAAAATCGGAAAAAAGTTCGGTTGCACACCAAATTAAGGATATTGGCACGATTATCGGGCAAGGTGAACAGCCTGTTGAAACGGTACGGGTTCATTCCGTTCTTGAAAATTTAAGTTTAAAGAATGTGAGTGCGAAAATCCCGGAAACATCTGTACGCACCTGCGAAGTGTCGTTCAACATAAAAAAAGGAGAATGGGTTGCACTATTCGGAGAAACCGGGAAAGGGAAAACCACCCTGCTGAACAGTCTTTTTTATCCCGAATACTGCCAAAATGGTTTATTGATATGGAATGGCGATGAGGAATTGATACATTTGCCTGTTCCTGAATGTATTTACGTTACTCAAAAAGCGTATCTGCTTACCGGAACGCTGCGTGAAAATTTCGAAGGATATTCCGACGAAGCCATTGAACAGGCATTAGAAATAGTCGATTTAGCAAGTTGGCGTTTGTCGTTGCCTAAAGGTTTGAATAGCTGGTTAGGCGAAAACGGCGAAACCTTGAGCGGTGGACAACGAAAGAAACTATTGCTGGCGCAGGCTTTGCTTAAAGAGCCACAACTGCTAGTAGTAGATGAACCCACAGCCGGCATCAGTTCCGAAAATGCGATTGCCATTTTTAGAAATATCAAACGGTTATATCCCGATATCGCCATTCTGATGGCTACACATCTGAAAGATTTTGAATCTGTAGCGGATAAAGTGGTAAGAATTTAAATATGAGCTTTATAGGTGGTGAAATAAATATACAATCATATAATTGATTTATAATCTTTACATTAATAATTATTTTATCTAAGAGAACTCTTGTAACTCTAAAACAAGGATTTTTTTATTAGTTCAAATCTTAAGCAAATCCTAAAACGATCCTAAGCAAATCTTAAGCATTGCCATCGTTCTTATACCTACCTTCGTTTATTATAAATTATTTAATATTCAATAGATTAATAATTAAAGGGATGGAGAATAAAGAAAAAACATTGCAGCTATTGGAAGAAGTAGCATCCGGAATTTTAGGCGGAGCACAGCAACATTTTATACATGCCACAATCAATATCCAAAAAGGATATGTCAAATTAGGTAATCGCATGATGGACGAATACAACGAAGAAATGGTAAATGTTGCAAAAATCATCAACCGAATAATCGAATTAGGAGGAACACCGGATTTTGAAATCACACCATATCCTGTATATCCAGAGGTTGAAAACCAGCTAAGAAATGAGTGCCAACAACAATATGAAGGCTTGAAAGAGTTAGAGCAGTCTTTACGGGCAGCAGAACCTGATATTGTAACGAAAGACTTCTTTACAGATTATATGATAGAAGAAACAGCACATGCAATCTGGCTTAAGCAGCAAGTTGATTTTATCGAATCAATCGGAATACAAAACTATCTGGCAAAACAAATATAATATGAAAGCATTATATACAGCCATCGTAACAGCGACAGGTGGAAGAGACGGCAAAGTCCGTTCAAATGACGGGATGATAGATTTGAATATACAAACTCCAAAAGAAATGGGTGGACGCGGTGGAGCTACTAATCCGGAACAACTGTTTGCCGCAGGTTATGCTGCCTGTTTCGACAGTGCGCTAAATTTAGTTTTTCGGCAGTCTAAACTCCGTCCCGAAAGTACAACGGTAACAGCAGAAGTAAGTATCGGTACTAATGATGACGGAGGATTTGGATTAGCTGTAAAGTTATTGGTAGAGATCAAGGGCTTGGAACCAAAGCAAGCCGGGGAAGCAATTGGCAAAGCTCATCAGGTTTGCCCATACTCCAATGCCACCCGTGGAAATATTGATGTAAGTATTGAATTAATATAATTGGGGGAATAAAATAAATCCTATAATCCAAAAAAATTGCAGATTCTTATTTTTTTATTGGTTCAAGCCCTAAGCAAATCTTAAGATTATCCTAAGTTAATCTTAAGTGTTCAGATATTAGTGTTCGCTACCTTTGTGTATCGCGATAAATTTTAAATTAAAACATTAAAATCCAGCGACTATGAAAAGTAAGTCAAACAGGCAAAACATAATCAGGCTATATGAATCTGCTATGGAATGGTTACAGGCTTTATATGCGTATTGGCGAATCGGTTGGATATTTTCTATTTAACTATATGATTGATATGGAAACAATTTATGATTTTACGGCAAAAAGTAATAAAGGCGAAAAAATAGACTTCGCCCAATTTAAAGGAAAAGTTCTTTTGATTGTAAATACTGCCAGTAAATGCGGATTTACACCTCAGTATAAAGGCTTGGAAGAGTTATATAAAAAATACAAAGATTCGGGCTTAGTCATCATCGGTTTCCCTTGCGATCAGTTTGGTCATCAGGAGCCGGGAAGCGATCAGGATATAGCATCTTTCTGCGAACTGAACTTCGGGGTTACATTTCAGTTGATGAAAAAAATAGATGTCAATGGGGAATATACTTCTCCTGTTTTCAAGTTTCTGAAAGATAAAGCCGGAGGTTTATTCGGAAAGAAGATCAAATGGAACTTCACTAAATTTCTGATTTCGAGAGATGGTAAAACAATCAAGCGATTCAGTCCACTAAAAAATCCGTCCTCATTGGAAAATAAGATTGTTGATCTACTGAATGGATGACTCAATAATGGATAATCAATTATCATTGGACACATACCTGAACAACGGGATGAAGAATCTGATGTCCAATGCTTACAAAGCAGTATTTAATAACCCGAAGGAATCACTATTTGTATTCCGGATGCAAACGGTATTCGGGCGGTCGGAAAAAAAGAGGAAGAGTTATAGCGAAAAAGAGAATCTCCATATTCCGCCGTTTCTTATATCAAGTATCGCCATAGATTGCAACCTTAGCTGCAAAGGATGCTATACTCGCACCAATAAGGTATGTGGAACGGCAGAGAAGGATAAGAGAGAAGAACTCACAGCAGATCAGTGGAAAAAGATATTCCTTGAAGCGGCACAGATGGGAATAAACTTCAATCTTTTGGCCGGTGGGGAACCGCTCTTAAGAAAAGATATATTGGAAGCAGCCTCTGAAGTCGAAGATATGATCTTCCCTATATTTACAAACGGAACAGTGATAACCGGGTCATATATTAACTTCTTTTCACAGCACCTTAACCTGATTCCTGTATTAAGCCTTGAGGGATGTAAAGAGAATACGGACAACAGGCGTGGACAAGGAGTTTTTAACCGGGTTATTCATTCAATGGAACTATTGAAAGAAAAAGGATTATTCTACGGAACATCAATTACCGTTACATCCGAAAACCTTGATACGGTCACCTCTTTGTATTATGTAAATCTGCTCAAAGATCTTGGCTGTAAAATCATATTTTACATTGAGTATGTTCCAACAGACCCCGATACGATCCACCTGGCCTTAGATGAAGATGGAATTGCCAAAATGGAAACGAATCTGGAGAAGCTCAGAATTTCCTGTAACGATGTGATATTCCTGTCTTTTCCCGGTGATGAAAAAGCTATGGGCGGATGTTTGGCTGCCGGGCGAGGCTTTTTACACATAAGCCCCGACGGCAGAGCAGAAGCCTGCCCTTTCTCTCCGTATTCAGATAGAAACGTTGTTCAAACCGGATTGAAGGAAGCATTAAGATCGCCATTCTTTGCAAAGTTAAGGGATTCAGGGTTGGTTGGCGGGGAACATACGGGCGGTTGTACTCTATTCGAAAATGAAGAACAAGTCAGAGGCATGTTGAGTGTCGAATAATAAAAATAATAATTATATGAAAATAGCTATCAGATACTTTTCAAGAACAGGGCACATGGAAAAGATGGCAGCGGCAGTTTCGGGTGTAACCGGAGTTAAAGCAGAAACCACAGATGTGCCTATAACAGAAGAAGAGGATATCCTTTTTCTGGGAAGTGCTGTCTATATGGCCGGAATAGACAATAAAGTAAAAGATTTTATATCAACATTGGATGGGCGGGTGAAGAATATTGTAATTTTCAGCTCAGCTGCAATCCTTAGTTCTTCATATGCCCAGATAAAGGGACTTCTGGAAAAAAAGAATATACCTTTGGATGAACGGGAATTTCATTGTAGAGGGCAATTTGCCCTGTTACACAGAGGTAGGCCAAATTTAGAAGATTTAGAAGAATTAAGAAAGTTCACAAAGAAAATTATTACACAATAATGTTTCTATATGGTGACTATAGGGTTTCATAATAAGATGTTAAAAGCGCAACGTGCAGAATTAACCGAAGCGAAAATTTATTACCGGATTGCGGGTTTTGAAAAAGATGAAAACAATCGTGCCATATTGTTGCAGATAGCAAAAGAAGAGGAACGGCAGGCTAATATCTGGAAGTCATATACAAGGCAGGAAATCCGCCCACATAAATGGAAAGTTCCATTTTATATATTTCTCGTCCGATGCTTTGGTCTTACATTTGGAATAAAATTGTTGGAACGGAATTCTCACCGAGGTGTTCAGGCATACGGTGCTATGCGGTCAGACTTTCCGGAAGCGGAAGAAATGTATCATACTGAAAAAGAGCATGAAGACAAGCTCCTTGAGATGTTAAAGGATAAGCCTCTTGATTATCTCGGCTCTATTGTACTTGGTCTAAATGATGCTTTAGTAGAACTAACCGGTGTGCTTGCTGGACTTACATTAGGTATCCAGAACTCTCCAATGATAGCCGCTATTGGTATTATTACAGGTATTTCTGCCGCATTTTCTATGGCAGGTTCGGAGTATTTATCAACCAAAACAGAAAACAGTGGTAAAGTAAAGCCCACTACATCGGCATTCTACACAGGAATTGCATATATCACAACAGTCATTGCTTTGATAGTTCCTTATCTGATAGTTAAAAACGTCTTTATCGCATTACTTTTAACAATTGGCATAGCCATCTCAATTATAGCAGCATTCAATTGGTATGTATCTGTTGCAAGAGGAATTCCTTTCAAAAAACGTTTTTTAGAAATGTTATCAATTAGCCTGAGTGTAGCATTCATCAGTTTTTTTGTCGGGTTGATTGTAAACCAAATATTTGATATAAATGTCTAATTCAAAATAAATATGAAATTATCATCGATAACAAAAAAAATAATAATGAGTCTAAGCGGGATGTTCCTCATTATATTTCTAACCCTTCATTTAGCAATTAATCTCACATCCTTAATCTCGCGCGAAGCCTACGAAACGGCTTGTAGGTTTATGGATGAGAATATTTTTATTAAGATCATGGTTCCGGTTTTAGCTCTCGGGTTTGTAGTACATGTAGTCATGGGAATTATCCTTACGATTCAAAACAGAAAATCCCGGCCTGTCGGTTATGGGGTAAAAAGTAAAACCAAAGTATCATGGGCATCTAAGAATATGCTGGCATTAGGACTGATTGTGTTGGGTCTATTGGTAATTCACTTAAGCCATTTCTGGGCAAAGATGCAACTGCAACATTTTATAGGGAATGAAGGCGAGAATCCTTATGACCTGGTGAAAACTTTATTCTCAAATGGTTTCTATGTCGCTATGTATGTGATCTGGATTGTCGCATTGTGCTTCCATATCACTCACGGTTTCTGGAGTATGTTTCAATCGATAGGAGTCACCAATAACAAATGGATTCCCCGTTTACAAAAGATTGCCGTAATTTATTCCCATGTAATCATGGTCGGTTACCTGCTTATCCCGGTGTATTTTTATTTGGGATTTGGTGATGCATAGCTCCTTATTCAGTAGAAGTAAGTATTTAATGATATATTTCCAAATCGTAACATACAGTCAGCATTATACTTAGATGGATAATAAATAGGTCTGAGACCTTAATATAAAATCATATGAATTTATGAATATAGCAATAGTGTCAGTGGTTTCACTGGTAACCAATATTTTTTTGGGTAAATACCGGACAAGATATCAAAAAATGACCGTTATGTGGTGGCTTATGATACACGCCTCCATACCACTAATCATACCTCTGCGAATTTGGTTAGATACACCTAAAATAGCAATTCCACTTTTTATAGGGTTGGCTGTAGCCGGACAGCTTATCGGAAGCAGACTCCTGCTTATTAAAAAATAATAGTATAAAGACCGAAAATGAACATTTGAATCTGAATTTTTATTGTTGGATTTGCAGTAAATTAAGTAAAAAACAATATTTAATACTGCGCTCTTTAATTATAACTAACTGTTATATTTGCACTTGGGCGGACAATAAATAGGTCTGTGACCTTACTTGTTTTAATTTATATATTTCTATCCTTTACTGAATATATTTTACCTATTACACTTTACATAATTGATATAAATTATTATGAAAAGAAAATATATCTTTGATCATTAAGTAAAAGTAAGTATTTAATGATATATTTAACCAGTGATAGTTATACACGGATAGATAATAAATAATAGGTTTGCGACCTTAATTCAATTTTTCAAGAATGAAAATTCAGAATATACGTTCTGTAGTATTGCCCAAAGAGTTTTCTTTTTATTCCAATCTGAATAAAGAGCAAATAGAGAAATATAAATACCCCGCCAGATTAAACGCTGGATTATTTATGCTTATCCTTAGAGGAAGATGTGATATGTCTATTAATTTGGAGAATTACACAATTACGGAAGAATCGATAGTCACCGTTTTCCCCAATAGCATCATTCAGATGAATAATTATAGTGATGAGTTCGATGCATACTATCTGGTCATGATGCCGGGATATATGAATAATATAGGCCTGATCCAGTCGCTAATGCCTCACTTATCTACTATTATGGATAATCCCGTATTAAATATCGAATCGAAAGCAGACCGTGATTTATTCTTGGACTATTGTAAGATATTTCAGAGGATATATGAAAGACAGCAATCTAATCCTGCAACAGAAGTCATCCAAGGACTGATGTCAACTCTCATCTACGGATTATTACGGATATGGGAAATCAAACTGAAAAAAAACAGTAAAGACGGCGACGACAAAGGAATACGAAACCGAAAGGAAACGATATGCCATCAATTTATACAATGTCTCTTGAAGAATTACAGAGAAGAAAGAATACTCTCCTTCTATGCCGATAAGTTATGTATATCAGCCAAATACCTAAGTGCTGCAATAAAAGAAGTTAGAGGAAAATCTGCTCTGGATATGATAAATGAAGCAGTAATCTTGGATGCCAAAGCACAACTGAAGAATTCTGATTTAACTATATTGCAAATCTCAGATACACTTAATTTCACCAATCCGTCTTTCTTTGCCAAATATTTCAAAAAACATACAGGCATGACACCTAAGGAATACCGTATCAGTTAACTTCCGCCTTTTTTTTATCATTTTTCTTGCCGTGCCTGTGATGTGAATAAGGTATCAGGAGAACGACAACGATACAGACAACTCCACCGTAAATAGTCCAGCCCGATATCTCCTTTAACGCCGCCAAAGTGGTTTGAATCTGTATTCGCCCTTTTACCGATTGTGTCGCCATTATCTGAGCATCTTCTACACTTTTGCCTTGCAGCATACTGCCCATTTGGGTTTGCGTAAACGTTCCTGCAATTTCAGGATTGAGCATGTCTACGTTTTGAGATAACCGGCTGGCATAATACAACTGCTTTTCATTCAATACATTTGTGTATAAAGATGTACCTAAAACAGGTCCTATAACCGAACGGAAGGCTAACATTACAAATATCCAGGTGGTGAGATATACCATATTCAATTTGCGCATCCCCCAAATGCCGGCCATAGCATAAAGAATAAGCATGCCTGCTGAACGAATAATAACAGGAAAAATCATATTTTCGTATAATCCCATGCTTTGTACCTGAAAATACATGTATGCCGCAGCAATTGTTATACACAGGAAACCTATGCTAAAGATGTATTTGAAGTGCATGTTCCATTTTGCCATCAAAAAAGCAATTATGGCTCCAATCATATACCCCACCAAACTATAATTGCTTAATACTGCATTCTGCCAATTATCAATTTTCATCGATATGCCGACAAATGTACTCACAAGCATCGAGCTAGAATTCAATACCATGAGCATAACAAACACAGACAATGCAATGATGACATTCCGGAAAGAGAATATCTTTAAGTCTAAATAAGGTCTCTTACCATACATTTCTAAAATGAGAAATACACCAGTAGATATAAATAATATAATTAAAGAGTAATTTATCAGCGGGCTGTCGAACCAATCCAGTGTTTTGCCATATATAAAAATGAAACTAAATGATAATAATAACAGTGACGCACATACGGTATCTCCAAATTTAATCAGAGTCAGGCGTATGGGCTTTATTCTTTTCTGATAGACCATGGTGACCTCTACCAATAAGAGGCTAATAAGGGCTATTGCAATCATAAAATAGTACACATACTGCCACTGAAAGCTAAAGGCTAGCCATGCTGTTACAAATGAGCCGAGCTGGCCTATCGTCAAAAAGAACAAGTATAAAAAAGGCAATGCCATCGCCTTTATTTTTTCGAATTTCTCTTCCATTTCTTCAGGTCTCTGCTCTGTCGAAGGTTTCAGCAATGGTACGATGTCTCTCCCCGCTATATAGCCCAATAGACCGAACAATGTATTGAATATAAGTATTATACGGATGAATCCCGTGAAAAAACTACATATCATAAGCATTGGTATCGAAGTTGTTCGGGCACAGATATAACTTATTATGACCAAAACCGTTAGTCCCAGCAGATAAGTCATTTTGGAACGCCTTATTTCCAGAAACAGAATTGTGAACGGCGTAAAAACAACCATCCCCACGGCTGTGGCAAAATTGGCATACTGTATATGTTCGGTCATGATGCCCAGGCTACCTACCATTTCGCCTACATTACTTGTATAAGCTCCACTGATAAATAAAGCGGGGACAAACATGAGAATATAAATAAATATGCCCAGCGGTTTGGGAACCCAGCTATGAAAAGGGAAATTCGATCTTTTCATTTCTTTACTTTTGCATTTACTACGGCCATCATTCCGGCGGCTAACTTCATATTATCTTCGGACGACAGATTGTCAAATTCGATACGTATCGGAATCCGTTGTTGTATTTTCACGAAATTACCCGTCGAATTATCTGCCGGCACCAGCGAATATTTTGCTCCGGTAGCATTAGATATTTCTGTAACTTTTCCTTTAAACTCTTTCTTGTCAAATGCATCAATCGTAATAGTCACATCTTGTCCAATATACAGATTCTTAATTTGTGTTTCTTTAAAATTTGCCACTATCCACTTTTGGGTATTGGGAATGATGTATGTCATATTTTGCCCGGCATTGACCAGTTGCCCTTCCTCTAATGCCCTGCGTCCTAAAAACCCGTCACAGGGAGCAGTAATAACTGTATATGACAAGTTGAGCTTAGCCATATCCAATGCTGCCGAGGCCCGCAGGATAGAAGCCTCTGAGTTTCCTCTCCGTTTCCGGACTTCGTCAGAAGACGATTCTGCTGTCCTTTTCTGTTGTTTGAGTGCATTCAAACGAGCAGTTGTAGCATCTAAATCTGTTTTTATTTGTTCCACTTGTATCGGTGTAGTTGCATTCCGAGACAATAGATTCCGATACCTCGTATAATCGGTTTCTAATTTTCTCAATCTTGCTTCCGTTTCTTCGATGTTCGAATCGAAAACTATAATATTACTTTTCGATGTATTTACACTGGCATCTATAACCTGTGAGCCTGCCATTGCATCTTGCAAAGAAGCTTCGGCTTCTTTTAGCCTTATTTGGTATTCGCGATCGTCTATGACAAGCAGCGTATCTCCTTTTTTTACAAACTGATGTTCGATAAAATAAATTTTATGGATATATCCGGGAACTTTTACATTAATAGGCGAAACATATTGCTCTACCTGGGCATCATTTGTTACCTCATTGCTTTTAAAATGGAGAAATACATCAATTGCAAAATAGATTCCCACGGCTATAATAACTAATCCTATTGCACTCATAAACCAACGGGTGGTACGTAGTATCCTTAATTTTCTCAATTCCTTTTTATGATTGCTTGACTCTGACATATGATTTCTTTTTTAATATTATTAAACGGAATTTATTTGTTTGAAAGCTCGTCCAGTTTGCCTGTTAACTTCAACAGCTGCAGCTCGGTGATCCTACAACTATAATGTGCATTGATAAAATTATTCTGCGCATCGGTCAGCCTCATCTCATCCTGCAATAATTCAGTCATGGATACTATTCCTTCTTTATATCTGTCAGCTGTAACTTTATATACATCCCCGGCCAACGAATAATTGTCTTTTTGTTTGGTGTAATTCCTATAATTATTCAGCCAGTCATTAATTGTATTATCGTATTGTGTTTGCATTTTTTTCTCTGTATCTTCAATCTGAAATCTTATTTTTATATAATCCGAATTTGCTTTTTTTCGATTCAACTGTTTGCTGAATCCGTCAAAAATCGGGATATTGAGAGATACGCCCCAATAAAAAGAATTGTACCATTTATTCAGGCTGTTAGAGTTATTGGAATGGAAATAATTATCAAAATGATCAGTATAGTTCGTATAAGATAACTGCCCCACTAATGATAATGTGGGAATGTAGCCCTGATTAATAGCTTTCTTTTGTTTTTCGACTATATCTTTTTGTGAGTAGAGTATTTTAAATTCGTTCAGATCTTTCGATAAACCGGACAATTCAGGCACAGTCATTTCGTCTGCACTGACATATACGAGTCCAAAATCAGACTCTAAAGGCAGATCTAGAATATATTTCAGCAAATTCAGTTGCTGTTGGTACATTGCTTTTGCATTTTCGCGCTGTACGGTCAGGTTCTCTATATTGATATTAACACGTTTCAGATCCACATCCATCGCCATACCGTTGTCAAAGAAAGCACGGGTTATATCGGCCAATGCTTTCAGGCGAGCTATATTTTCATCCGTCAGCCGGATTTGCTCAACGGTTGTTTGTGCCAAATAATATATTTTGCATATTTCGATGGTAATATCTTCTTTCGCCTTTTCGTATGAATAGTGTGTCAGTTCTTTCATCTTTTCAGCTATAGAGATACTGGTATAGAGGGTTTGGTTATATAAAGGCATCGAGAGTTGTGCCCCCACCGAGGTATTGTATCTCAAGCCTTGTGTTGTCATATAGGGCATATCTATCCCTAACATGGTTCCCATCCGGGATCCATCAGTAACACTGGTACCTACATCTACATTATTTGTAAAATTTCCAAAGCCGTTGATTACAGGTAATAATTTGGTCCGGCTTGCGGAGTGTTCGTAGCCGGCTTTTCGGATTTCTTCCGATTGGCTTTTAAGCGACAAGTTATTCTCTATTCCTATCCTAATACATTCATCCAGCGTTAGTATATTATCTTGTGCCATAATAAATGTATTGACGAATAGTGTGGTAACAATAAATAGTGATAATCTTTTCATATTTTTTATTCTATGCATATTTCAAAATATAATGTTTATTCTATTTCCAACAGGAACGAACCCATGAGGATACGCTCCCTGAAAACGAGGATATAAATAAGATCATTTGTTTTAAAGTTTTTATAGTTTTGTGCTAAAGCTAAGAATGAGTCGATGGGTTTACTTATTGGTTTATCTGTATTTACTAAAATCTTATCTTCCGGAATATTTAAAGAATTAATGGCATTTCTGATTACTTTATCCTTTGAATCATTAAATATTAAGTAAGATAAATCGGAAAGAAAGTATCCATTCATTTCTAACGTCGATCTGGCATAACTCATGTATAAAGATCTTGATTGTTTGTGCTCGATAGGGGCATGAGAAATACTGATCAGCCGGCCTTCTTTTGCTGCAATCCTTTCATTAGAGAAGAAGCAAGTGACAACCTCTTCTGCTATGTAAATCAGTAATGCTTTGTTTGACAACTTCGATAAAAAATATGAATTAATCAATTCGACAGAATTGATTATAGTGGAGTCTGGAGGTATCGTTAACATTTTTATATTTAACGAACTAAACTCTTGTTTTATAAAACGGAGGATCTCATCGGCTCCTGTATCCGACATGAATATGATCAGATCTATTGCTGTCAGATCATATGGAAGGTGTGGCAACGAATGGATTATCGCATTGTGGCAAGATCGGATGTCTTTTCCCCGAGTCTGCATTTCATGCTTGATATTGTTTTTTAAGCAATCTTCTCTTCTGTAATATCCGATAGCATTTATATACATCTGCAAATCATTTTTCTAAATGCAAAGAAATGATGATTCGGCATTAAACTACTTATCTATTTTTCCTCAAAGCTATTCCAATAGCCATCAAAATATGAGGACAGGCAAATAAGTACACGACCTTATTTTAGTGATATATCGTTGTTTATATCTTTAAAGGGAGAAGTAATGAAGAATACGAGGAAACCAGTTTACCGGACTTTAAATTCTTTAAATTGAAAATAACTATATCCAATCAAAATCCTTAAATTTCTCCTTATTGAAAACATAAAAATAAGGATTGGGATATGTATTCACTTCTTTCCGTTCATCAAGTCTTTTTATCAGGCCTGAAGAAAGCATCTTCTTCTGAAAGTTACGTTTATCTATCTGCTCTCCAAGTATGCCTTCATAAATAGCTCTCAGGTCGGGAAGTATAAATTTTTCGGGTAATAGCCGGTAACCGATAGGGAGATAGTCGATAAGTAGTTTGATAATATTTATAGCTTTGTCTATTATGTAATTATGGTCGGTATAAAGTTTCGGGATATTATCTAAATCAACCCACTGATAAATATCACTTTTACGGTCTTCGATAACGATGTCATCATACTTTACAAGGGCAAAATAACCAACAGATATAAAGCGTGTTACAAACAATTTGAGCATTTCATCTGTCAGTTCGCCCAAAGCCTCAAGGATCATTTTATTTTCTTCCAGATTGGTACGGTTTGCTTTTCCAAAGCAATGGAATTGCATCAGATACACACTTTCCAAGCCTGTCCGTTCTTTCAATATTCTTAGAGCAGCAGTATCTATATCCTCGTCTTTCTGTACCCAACCACCGGGGAGCATCCATTTGTCAATAAAATCGAATTTGTTTAATAATACTTTCAATTTCTTTTCGTGAAATGTTATGATAACACAATCAATAGAAAATGCAGGGTGTATTTTTTCCATTGTCTCTTGATCAATATAGAGATCTTGATATTTTTTCTCTTTATTCATGTAATATCTAATTTTTAGCCAAAGGTAGCACTCTACTTTTAATTTGGAATTAATATGTGTTTTATAACATGTGAAAAATAGAGTGTACTTTGTACATACTATTAAAAAAATCACTTCTTTTGTCATCTGTATGTACAAAGTACACCCTGAAACATATTCATACATTCTATTTTAATAAATAATCTAATCTTGAATATCATGAAAAAAAAAGTATTTTGCTTAAGTATTCTTTTGGTATCATTGATCAGCATGCCTGGGAAACAGCTCTTTGCACAAGAAAAAGTTGCATCTGATACAATTGGAACGCCCAAAGAAGGACTCAAGAATGACCGTAATGTGATGCTTAATGCATCAAATAATACCGGACCCCGTAATGTAAATATTGGTTTGCCGGCCAGTGTGGGTGGGACAACGGTATTGGAAAACGGTCTGCCTGTGGTATATTTCTTCTGGCCCGAATTTCCCACAAAAGCATGGCGCACCGATGCCATGACAAATGGTTTTCAGTTGCTGGATCTTGGACAAACAGCCATTAATGTAGGCGACGTAGGTTTCTCGGTGGGCACATTTGACAATCTGGGCACAAGCGAATTTCAGGGAACAGGGTCTTTCAATTCCAACCATTATGGATTGTTACGTAACAGCCTTAACGTGAGTGGCCCCATCAACAAAAAAGGATTAAAGTTTTCTCTTGGAATGTATTCCAATCTTGATCCGGGTACATTTAAGCCCAACGGAGGTGTTTACAGGTATTACTCCGACAAAACACAAATGTATAAAGCCGCATTGTCTCAAGATTATAAATTATCTTGGGTAACAGGTACTACCTCTGTGTTATACAAGTACACAAATTCAAAAGATATAATGATCAAGAATAGTCCGTTCATCTATAGAACCGATGGGAAAGTGGAAGAATTGGATAACTTTAAATTAGGACGTGATTCATATTATGAAGAATCCGGACGGATTTCGCTCATTGATGCCTTCACAGGTAATCAAAAAACAAGGGATGTATTAAATGATTATGGATCAAGGTCTAACACAATAGATTTTATCAGTAAAAACACGTTGAATAATGGACTGAATGTCAATCTCATCATGCGTTATCACGCGGCCCGGTCGGGGATATATATTCCATATAATATTGGGATTGATGCGGCCGGAGACAGAGCTTCGAACGTAAAATACGAATACGAAGACGGTACCCCATATATAGGCGATGCACAAGGTGTATTTATACTAGCCACCCCACGCACACCAATCCGTTCATTTACCTCTCAGTTTGAGGTAGGTAAAAAATCGGGAAATCACGATTGGAAAGTTGGCATTCAGGAATGGTACTACAATATTGATAAATTCACAACCGAAACAACGCAGTATTATCAGGAAGTGGCAGCAAATCCAAGAAAACTGCGCCGCTATAATTACGATGGCTCGTCATGGGTACCCGAAGGTGTGACTCATAATTCTTCTTCAGGAAATTACAATGATAATCTTGCATTGGAATATCACAACGGGCATGAAAACAAGCACGCTTTCTATGCCATAGATAAGTGGGATGTAATACCTCAGTTGACATTGACCGGAGGTATCCGATTAGAATACCATACCGTAAGGGGCGACCGTTTGGACAGAAGTCAAATGGATCCGGGTACAGGTTTGCCATATACAACCATAAATGGGCCTAAAATAAAGATTGATGATAATTGGTTCAAGAAAGCATTTACACTGAATGCCGTATATAAGATAACCGATAAATTCGGTTTGTTGGGCGAGGCTAATTATAACGAACAGGGAGGACAATTGGAAAGTTATTCGTCAGGAGCCGATCCGGAACTAAAAAAATCTAAAATACCGGAAGCCGGCTTCGGGTTGTATTACAATCATCCGCTTGTAAGTCTTGTATCAAAAGCCACCTATATCAATCGGGATGAATATCGTTCTACGGTAAACTTCTCTAACCCGAATAACCCCAGTCAGATAGAACGCCCTATGACTCACTATGATATCGAAACGATTGGTTGGACAACCGATGCTATCATAAAACCATTCAAAGGGTTTGACTTACACTTATTGCTAACTATTCAATCACCTAAATATAAAAACTTCGCAGGAGATGTGAAATTTGCAGATGGCACGGTAAGCAGCTACGACTTTAGTGATAAAATAGTAACAGGTATTTCAAAAGTCCTGATAGAAGTAGACCCCAGCTATACATGGAACGACCTGAGAGTGTGGGCAAGTGCCCGTTACTTCAGTAAAGAGTATATGAATAAACCGAATACCCTTCATTTTGCATCACGCTGGGAGACGTTTGCCGGAGCCAGTTATAAGGTTAACAAGCATTTTGATGTGAATTGTACATTTGTCAATCTGTTTAATCAGAAAGGAGCATCAGGCTCTATCAGTGATGCCGATTTGATACTGACTGATGCGGATGCTGCCAAAAAGAACTATACAGTAATGTCCGGTTCATATATTCGTCCGTTTACGGTTGAATTCGGATTGAATTACAGATTCTAAAATTCTAAATCATTAAATAATATATTTAATCATGAAAAAGAAGTTTTTAAGTATTGCCGCTATTGCATTTTGTGCAGCAGTGAGCATATCGGCACAAAACCCTGCTACAATAGTAGTAGACGGTAAAACGTTTGCAGACCTGAACAAGGATGGTAAACTACAACCTTATGAAGATACACGCTTACCCAATAGCAGACGGACCGCAGATTTACTGTCAAGGATGACTGTGGATGAAAAAATCAGCATCGTGATGGGTACGGGTATGGCCGGATTTGAAATGTTATCCGGGTTTGATCAATTGAATCCAATCGTTTCCGTCGATAAAAAAGATTACCTGTTACCGGGTTCTGCAGGAACAACGATGCCAATGCCTAAATATGGTCTGCCGGCTATTGTCCTGACCGATGGCCCGGCAGGGATACGCATCAGCCCCACCCGCACAGGTGATACAAAAACATATTACGCAACGGGATTTCCTGTTGGAGTAGCATTAGCATCTACCTGGGACGTTGATTTGGTAGAGGCTGTAGGCAAGGCAATGAGTAACGAAATATTAGAATATGGGTCTGATGTTCAGTTGGCTCCGGCACTGAATATTATGCGTAACCCTCTTTGCGGGCGTAACTTTGAATACTATTCGGAAGACCCTGTTATTGCCGGGAAAATAGCGTCAGCCATGACGCAGGGTATACAGGGCGACGGCGTAGGAGTGTCTCTGAAACATTTTGCGGCTAACAACAGTGAAAAGAACCGCATGGGATTAAACGTCAATGTTTCGCAGCGGGCTTTGCGCGAAATCTATCTGAGAGGTTTTGAGATAGCAGTCAAAGAGTCTGCTCCGGCAACAATTATGTCGTCTTACAATAAGATAAACGGTACTTATACTTCGGCTGATTATGATTTACTGACTACCGTTCTTCGTGATGAGTGGGGCTTTAGAGGGCTTGTTATGACCGATTGGTTTGGCGGTTACAGCAATGTATCGAACTTATCTGCAAATAAGGATGACAGCCCAAGTTTGGCTGAGAATTTTACATCACAACAAATACAAGCAGGAAATGATCTGCTGATGCCCGGGATTCGTCCACAGATACAAAATCTGCAAGATGACCTGAAATCAGGGAAATTATCGGAGCGGGAACTGGATATTTGTGCCGAACGCGTATTGACAGCCATCTTTGCATCTCCTAAAATGAAAGGCTATAAATACTCAAGCCAACCCAACCTGGAGGATCATGCAAAACTGACACGTCAGGTAGCTAGCGAGAGTATGGTATTGCTGGAGAACAATGGGGTATTGCCTCTAAGTACAGACATAAAGAATATTGCGTTATTTGGAAGCCTTTCCTACAACTTTGTTGTAGGCGGCACCGGTAGCGGAGACGTGAACAAAGCATATACGATTCCGTTAGATAAAGGCTTGGTGAATGCCGGCTATAAGTTAGATGCAAAACTGGAAGGAATTTATGTTCCTTTCGTTCAAAAAGAGACTGAAAGCGTAAAGGTCCAGAGACAAAAGAACCCATTTATGTTGATACCTTTGATGCCTCAACCAGAACTAAAAGAATCGCTGATAAAAGAAACTGCAAAAGCAAATGATGTGGCTGTCATCACAATCGGGCGAAGTTCGGGAGAGATGGATGATAGAGCAGTCAACTCAGATTTTTACTTGTCGCAGCAAGAGTTGGACCTGATAACAAAAGTATCGGAAATATACCATGCTCAAGGTAAAAAAGTAGCAGTAATCATCAATGTAGGAGGTGTTATTGAAACTGCAAGCTGGAAAGATAAGGTTGATGCTATGCTTTCGGCATGGTTACCGGGACAGGAAGCCGGAAACTCGGTGGCAGATGTATTGTCGGGTAAGGTAAACCCTTCGGGAAGATTGTCTATGACTTTTCCTGTGAAATATGAAGATATACCTTTTTCTACGGCTGCCGATTTTCAGGGCTTACCGCTTGATAAACCAGCTGAGGTTATGTACAAAGAAGGTATATATGTGGGATATCGCTATTTCAATACATTCAATGTAAAATCGGCATATGAGTTTGGTTACGGCCTGTCATATACAAACTTCGACTATTCGGGTGCGAAAGTTAGCCATAAAGAATTCAAGAAGGAGATATATGTTACGGTAGACATTAAAAATACAGGTAGCGTAGCAGGCAAAGAAGTTGTTCAACTGTATGTGTCAGCACCGAAAGGCAGTGTCGATAAACCGGCAAAAGAATTGAAAGCATTTGCAAAAACAAAGCTTCTTCAACCCGGCGAAACGCAGTCGGTAACTCTTAAGTTGACTCCGAAAGATTTAGCATCGTTTGTTCCTCAGGCTTCGGCTTGGGTTGCCGATCAGGGTACTTATAAAGTAGAAATAGCTTCTTCTTCGCTGCGAGCAAAACAAACAGTTACATTTACGGTTCCGGCAAAACTCATTGTTGAGAAAGTAAACAATGTGCTTAACAATAAAGCCGACTTTGCAGATATGAAACCATAAAGGTAAAGAATAATAGTTGAATAAACAGAGAATTATGCCCTCAAGCGAGGCATAGTTCTCTGTTTTCTTTTTATAGAAAACCGGAATATATTCGGATTATATCGCTTCAAAGCTTGATTGCCGAATTTTTGCCGACCTTAATTCTCTGTTTATTCCTTAAAAAAGAGTTCAACCGATTGTCTTTTTCAATCCACTTATTGTTTATAAAAAGGACAGATCCTGCATATTTGGATGAAACGATATCATCAACAGATACCGGTACAACCTGTTCGTGAAGATATACATCCATATTTTCGCCACGCCTGATTTTATACATGTAGTATTGTGCTCCGGATTCTTTCTTTTTCAACTCTATTCCTTTCATACACAACTCTCTATAGCCAATCTCGTTATTGAAGGAAGGAATAGCTAAGCCCAGAATGAATAATGCTATTAAGATGCTGAATGACAGTATATATATAGATTTGTACTTATCTTTTCTACCGTACAAAAAGTATAATGCTGCTATGCCGCTTATCGTTAACAGGATTGGCACGGCATATACTATGGATGTGTTTTCGATTTGGACAAAATTATCCATCGGGATTTTATTTAATAACAGCGGAGCTATTGTTAATACCACAGAAGGGATCGTTATTGCCAATGTAGCCCATTTGCTCCATTTTATTTTATAAAGTAATATTCCTGTGAGATAAGCTATGAACGGAAAAACCGGAAGCATGTAGATTTCTATTTTGGAGCTGATGACCGACAGCATCACAAATGTAACGAGAATAACAGTTGCGAAGAAAACTTCTAAGTCTGTCTTTATCATCTTCCTACACATACCCGTCAGTATCACCGCAAAAAAGAGTAAGGACCATGGAGCCAGTGAATACCAGACAGTTATTATGTAATAATAAAACGGCTTCTCATGATGAAATGAATCAATTGCCCGATTGACAGTCTGGTTGAAAAGCAGATCGTTCAGGTATGCGTTTCCTCCTTCAAGCCAAACTAACAGAAACCATGAGCCAAATGTAACCGCAAGGAAACCACATGTTTTCCATCCCCAATATTTACCAATCGTCCTGAATTCTTTTTTTAGTATCAGAAAAACGATTGTCGAAAACAAGGGAATCAATATACCCATTGGCCCTTTGGTGAATACTGCCATGAATATATAGAACGGGAATAACCAGCCATCGTATTTATTTGCCGTTTTTTTGTACATCCTGTAAAAGGTATATAGGGCAAGGAGTATGAACATGGACATAAGCATATCCATTCGCAGAACAAGAGTGCCCCCCAGAAAAAAGGTTGAAGTCATCAGCATTAACGAGGTGACTGTACGGTATCTGTCATCCATTTCATCTTTAGTCCATTTGTTCATCAGATACAGGATAATGAATGCCGGAAGAATAGAAAATAAGGAAAGAAACCACACCTGATGTTCGCCAAGCAACCATTTCCCTAACATAATAATCCAAAAATAAAGGGGAGGTTTGTCAGCATAGATATTGCCATGATTAGTGAAATGGAAAAAATTACCATTCGTTATAGCTTCATTCACAATACTTATATAGCGCAACTCATTATCGGGAGTGAAATCTCTCAGTAGAATTATGGGTATTAATGAAAGGAATATTAGTAAATAATGCCATGACTTCATACACTGAATTTATTTATAAATGAAATACGAAGTTAGAGTCCCGATTTTGTAGAAATTTAGAATCAATAGAGATAAGAGATAAAATTCAAAATTTCTACAAAATTGAAGTTGTATTTTTAACCCTCAATACATTAAAAGAAGAAGAGATGCAATATGTAGTAAAGTTGAATACAATGATGAAAGAAAGCTACAGCTTTCATTTATTGTGCATCCTTATGATTTGCTTTTTTGCTTTCTTCGTTAATAATGAAGTCATTCCCGCTGATTTGATGGAATCCCGTAATCTGGCTACAGCACAGGAGATGGTTCGTGAAGGAAACTACCTGATGCCGACAATGAACGGGGAGTTGCGAATAGCAAAACCTCCATTGCCGACCTGGATTGCTGCAGCAATAGAACACGTGATACCAGGCTCTTTAGTTGCACAGCGATGCGCCGCAGGAGTGATGGCTACTATAATGGTTCTTTTCATTTATTTTCTTTCGGCGAGGCTTACAGGGAAGAAGCTTATCGGTTTTCTTTCCGCAGTGGTTCTGGCAACATGCTTTAATATCGTTTTCATGGGACGAAATGCCACATGGGATATATATTGCCATAGTTTTATGTTGGGAGCGATATATTTTATGGTTACAGGTTTCGAAAGAGAATCTGATTATTGGCAGTGTTTTATGCTCTCCGGTTTGTTTATGGGCCTGTCTTTCCTTGGCAAGGGGCCTGTCTCTTTCTATGCCCTGCTTTTACCCTTTATTCTCAGTTATATAATTACTTATAAACCGAATGTAAAGAGGAAGATAGTGCCTTTGGCAGTTATGGTTGCTGTAACTCTAATTGTATCTTTCAGCTGGGTACTATATATTTATATGTTCCACGAAGACGCATTATTGGCTGTTGCTCAAAAAGAATCTTCGTCATGGATCAGTCACAATGTGCGTCCGTTTTATTATTATTGGCAATTTCCTGCCGAAGCCGGGATATGGGCATTGTTTTTGGTTACAGCGCTTATTTTCTTCTTTGTCAAGAAAAATGTTGCTATGAAGAAAGAATATAAGTTTGCCGTAATTTGGTTTCTGGCCTCATTAATACTGCTTTCCCTCATACCGGAGAAAAAAACCAGATACTTACTTCCTATACTTATTCCCGGTGCTATAACCATAGCCTTGTATCTGTATAATTCGATTAAAAACCTGAATACTAAGTATGAGAAGATCGTATTCAAGGCAAATGCAATTATTATTGCTATTATACTCATAGCCCTGCCAGTGGGATTGTATATTCTATTTTTCAGGGAAGATAAAATATCATTACCGGTGCTCATTATTACATCTATTATCAGTTGGTTATTATGCTTTTATATTTTCAAATCTATTCTTGACAAAAGAGGAATCAGAGTAGTGAATGTAATCGGCGCTATTGTAATTACCATGATAATGATAGAAGGGCTGTGCCTGATTCCTGTCGGGCAGATGTTTATAAACCCCGAAAGACATAGTATCAGAATGTTAAGAAAGAATGATAAGGTTCAGAATTTACCGTTTTTCTACAACAAAAATGAAGACCTGAGAATGGAGCTCGTGTACGAAGCAAACAAGACAATCAGACCTCTGGACATATCTAACGATTCCATAATATCTAAAAACAAACCTTTTGTATTTGTAAGCAAGCTTCCGATTGATGATATTTTCAGGGAAAAAGATGTTCGGGTAGAATTTATAGACACTTTTGATAATAATTGGAGAAAAGCGAATACCAAGAGATATAATCAGGAATTAGTCCGTCAGGTTGCTATCATAAGATAAGGTAAGGTAAGGAGACAAAGATCAATATAAATAATAAAATTGTATAACTTAAACCATCTCGTTTTTATGAATAGAGTTATAATTAATTCATATCAGGATTTTGAGCAATATGTCGGTAAAGAAATTGGAATGTCCGACTATCTTCAGATTACGCAAGACCGCATCAATATGTTTGCTGATGCAACCTTAGACCATCAATGGATACATTGTGATGCGGAACGGGCTAAGACAGAAAGCCCTTATGAATCAACTATAGCGCACGGGTATCTGTTAATCTCGGTTTTACCTTACTTATGGGATCAAATAGTGAAGGTAAATAACATAAAGATGATGGTCAATTACGGTATAGAGAAACTGAAATACGGCCAACCCGTAAAAGTAGACAGCGAAATCAGGATCAAAGTCAAATTGAATTCATTGACAAACCTGAGAGGTATTACCAAGGCTGAAATGAAAGCTGTGATGGAAATAAAGAATACTTCAAAGCCGGCATTTGAAGCGACTTTTATATTCTTGTACTATTTTAACAATTAAGTTTCGTTGTGTAATGCAACCGGATCTTTGAGGCAGAATACCATTTTAAATTCAATTATATACTTGTATATTATTTATGAACAGAATAAGTGCTTACGAACTTTGTATAATAGTACCTGTCTATAACGAAGAAGATAATATCGACCGCCTGGATAAGGTTATGGGCGAATATATAGAGAAAGCTTCGGTGCGTACTTGTGTACTCTTTGTCAATGACGGTTCGAAGGATAACAGCCTGCAATTGATTATAGATATATGCAGCCGTAATCCTGCATTTTTTTATATCAGCTTTACTAAGAATAACGGTTTGAGTGCAGCTATAAAAGCCGGTATTGATGTTGCAGCATCTGCTTTTGTCGGGTATATAGATGCCGATTTGCAAACTATCCCCGAAGACTTTGAATTGCTCCTCCCTTTTCGCAACGAATATGAATTGGTGATGGGTATTAGAAGCGGGCGTAAGGATAGTTTCGGGAAGAGACTATCGTCTAAAATAGCAAACGGATTTCGGCGCATGATGACACACGATGGCGTTGAAGACACCGGTTGTCCGTTGAAAATAATGAATACCGGTTATGCCAAATGCATTCCGTTGTTTACAGGCATGCACCGTTTCCTCCCTGCCCTTATCCAATTACAGAACGGAAAAGTAAAGCAGATACCTGTCCGTCATTTCGAAAGAATGGCCGGGCAGTCTAAATTCCATTTGTGGAACAGGCTGACAGGCCCTTTCATGGATTGCTTTGCTTACAGATGGATGAAGAAAAGATATATAAACTATACTATTGCCTCCGATAATATAAATTAATAATGGAGAGCTACAATTGGTATTTTATCATAGGCTTCGTCGCTCAGGCACTGTTTTCTGCCCGGATGCTCGTTCAGTGGCTAATGTCCGAAAAAGAAAAAAAAGTCGTGTCGCCTGCTATCTATTGGCAACTGAGCTTGCTTGCATCCATTCTGTTCTCTATCTATGGTTGGTTACGCGGAGATTTTGCAATTATTCTGGGACAGATATTTTCCTATTATATCTATATATGGAATCTGAATAATAAAAATCATTGGAAAAACTTGCATGTCATAATTCGGTTAATCATAGTATTGATTCCGGTAACGGCGCTTATATATGTATTTATAAATGGAGATAAAAGTGTGGATAGGTTGTTTGATCACATCCCTCTCGGGCTATTGATATTCGGGTCGGTCGGACAAACAATATTTACATTACGGTTTGTATATCAGTGGTGGTATTCCAAGTCGAGAGGAGAGTCGTTATTACCTGCCAACTTTTGGCTGCTGAGTATTGCCGGTTCATTGATAACAATCATATATGGGATATACCGTAAAGATCCGGTGCTTATAATAGGCCAGAGTGCCGGTTTTATTACTTATGCCCGGAATCTATGGCTGGCAAAAAAGAAAATCAAGGAATGAAAATATTAGTTACAGGTGCAGCCGGATTTATCGGTTTTTCGCTAATCGAAAAACTTGTGAAAGAACAAAATATTGAGATTGTCGGTATAGATAATATCAACGATTATTATGATATTAATCTTAAATACAGCCGTCTTGGTGTAAGCGGGATAAAACGTGAATCTATTTTAGACTATACGCTGATTAACAGCTCGGTTTATGACAACTACAGTTTTACAAGAATAGACATCACTGACTATAAGTTATTGTCCGGTTTCTTTGATAAACAGAAATTTGACATTGTGATCAATCTGGCTGCTCAGGCTGGGGTGCGTTACTCAATCGAGAATCCCCATACTTATGTGCAATCGAATATTGTAGGCTTCACGAATATTTTGGAATGTTGTCGCTACCATCATATAAAGCATCTGGTTTATGCATCCAGTTCATCGGTATATGGTATAAGGAACGAAATTCCTTTCCGCGAAGATGACAACGTAGACTATCCTGTAAGCTTCTATGCCGCAACCAAACGCAGCAATGAACTGATGGCATATACGTATAGCGACTTATTTAAACTCCCTGTAACAGGTGTACGTCTGTTTACGGTATATGGGCCGTGGGGGAGGCCGGACATGGCTCCGATGATTTTTGCCAAATCAATATTCGGGCATAATACGATCAAAGTATATAATTATGGCAACATGTTACGAGATTTTACCTTTATCGACGATATTGTGTCAGGGATAAAAGCCTTAATAGATAAAGCACCCGATAGTAGAACAGATATCCCTTTCTACCAGATATTTAATATAGGCAACTCACAACCTGTGAAATTGATGGATTTCATAAACATATTAGAAAATGAAATAGGAATCAAAGCCAAGCTCGAATTATTGCCGATACCTAAAGGGGATGTATTCAAAACATATGCCGATACATCAAAAATAGCAACTTACGCAAATTACAAAACAACAACTAGTATAAAAGAGGGTGTTCATAAGTTTGGACAATGGTACAAAGAATATTACAAGTTATAGGATAAGAGATCTATTAGTTAGTGATTGCGATTTAACCACATTGTAACCAAAATAAAGCAGGGCGGTATTTATTATCAATTTGAGGGCATCAAATATCAAAAGATTATATAAAATTACTGATTCTTAATGGATCAAACAGAATATCCTATTTCAATATTCAAAATTCCTGCAAAATTCTTCCCCCATCTTTGAGTAAATTTTAATAAATAAAATTATGCTCGAAAAGATTCTACCTTACGAAAGAGAACTGTTTTTCCTGATAAACGGATCTCATACCGGCTTCACAGACTCTATCATGTGGTTATATTCAGGTGGGGTTATCTGGGTTCCGATGGCTATACTCATCCTTTTCCTATTGGTATACAGGCAGAGATGGAGGGAATGGTTGCCCGTGTTGATAGCGATAGCGATAATGTTTGTGCTTTGCGACCAGTTTGCCTCAACTGTCTGTAAACCGTATTTTGCCCGTCTGCGCCCGACCCATTACCCCGGTATCGAAGAGCATGTACGCACATTATACGGATACGCGGGGGGCAGATATGGTTTCATATCAGGGCATGCAGCCAATGCTTTCGGATTTGCATCACTCACCGCATTCCTGTTCAGGAACAGGTATTATTCAATCATGATTTACGTTTGGGCATTTATTATGGCATATTCGCGCGTCTATCTGGGAGTACATTTTGTTTCGGATGTAGTTGCAGGAGCCATCGCCGGATTTTCGATAGGCAGCCTTGTGTATGGCATGTATCTTCTGTACCGGAAAAAAGCGAAAAAACCAATAACGGGGCAGTGTTTTGATTTTAAGCTACGTGCAAAGATTCTGACTATGACCATTATTTGTTATGTCCCTTTATTCTCTGTTTTCGGCAAACAACTAATTTCGTTGTCCCGGATCAATATCTTTCCATAAACATTCTTACCTCATTATGATTAAGCGATATATAACATTCGTTATTTCATTCTTATCTGTTGTAAATATTTATGCACAAGAAGGTGATACAATCCGCACTAAGAGGTCAGAACTCCCAAAACGGTTGTTACCGACCGACTCTTTGATACAGGACAAGCAGAATCGGCCTCTAAATTCAGCTTTATCTGATTATCGTTCGATGGATAACAACCTATTTTCATTATCGAAAGAAGATAATATAACGTTAAATTGGGGGATCAGTAAAAAGAAGACATTTTTTAATTCGTCTTATTCTAAGTTCATTATTCCTACGGCCTTGATATCATATGGTGTTATTGCAAGAGGGAATAACTCTTTGCTTAATCTTGACCATAGTACACACAATGAAATAAAAGAACATATTTCACAACATTTGCCGTATGATGATTATACCCAATTTGCTCCTGCTGTGGCTGTATATGGCTTAGATCTTGCCGGGATAAAAGCGAAGCATAATTTCAGAGATCGCACACTCATTATGGCTACGTCCTATTTGGTTATGGGGGTTACGGTTCAAACGATGAAAACAAGCTTTGGCGTAGAGCGCCCCGATGGCTCAAATAACGCATCCTTCCCCTCGGGGCGTACGGCTACGGCTTTTGTCGGAGCACATATTTTATTCAAAGAATACAAAGATGTTTCACCTTGGATTGGAGTAGGCGGATATGCCGTTGCAACAGCTACAGGAACTATGCGTATGCTAAATAAAAAGCATTGGGCAAGCGATATAGTTGCAGGAGCCGGTGTAGGTATTTTAAGTGCAGAAGTTGGTTATCTGCTATTACCCGTCTGGCACAATATATTAGGAATAAAGGATAAAGATAAGAGTCTGGTTATTACACCTATGGCTACAGCCAAGGGTGCAGGCGTAGGGCTTTCCTATACGTTTTAGAAAATATGATAATAAAAATAAGCATTCTTTTTCTTGTTACAATTGTCGCCTTTTGGCTTAGCGCAATAGCCGGTGGTGGGGCAAGTTTAATTCTGATACCGATACTAAATTTGTTGCTGCCAACGTCTGTTGTCCCATTTTCGTTGACAATAGGTACATTTACAAGTTCGGCATCGAGAATTGCCGTTTTCAGGCAACACATCAATTGGAACATTTTTTTGTGGTTCGTCCCTTTTTCCATACCGGCTGTTATACTGGGAGCATGGATAATCAAATTTGCCAATCCGTTATACTTACAGTTATTTATAGGAGTTTTTTTAATAATGAATTTGCCCCAGCTTTTCAGATCGTCTAAAAAAACATCTCTGAAGGGAAAAAAATATCCTAAATATATATTGGCTATAATAGGTTTCTTGGCCGGTTTTGTTTCCGGTTTGACCGGGGCAGTGGGATTGTTGTTTAACAGGTTCTATCTAAGCTATGGAATGAGCAAAGAGCAAATAGTAGCTACGCGTGCTGCAAACGAAATCTTTCTACATTTCATAAAACTAATAATCTACATAATATTAGGCTTATACACACAGGCAGCCCTGCTGCTTGGTTTAACAATTGCTGTGGCATCGGTATTGTCATCTGTTTCGGTAAAATATATTTTGCCGCATATCAGCGAAAATATATTCAAAAAAATAGGTTATGCTGCAATGGTTATTTCAGGTGTTTTTCTGCTTTCTACAACAATAAGCAAAATCGCGAATCAGAATCATTTTCATTATTACGTAAAGTATGAAGACGGTACGAAAGAGCGAAAATTGGTTTGGAGCGAAAGCACTTTTTCTCTCGAATATACAATCAATGACTGGAGTTTAGAAATAGAACGTCCCATCAAGGCCGATGAATTACCCGATGAGTTGAGAATCAAATACGATTCACTTCAAAGAATATATGATAATATCTTGTTAGAGAAGGTTTTCAAAATAGATAAACAACCTATATACGAATTTTACTGTATTCGGAATGATATTATTGATAAAATGGAATTTGAGTGATTAAAAATCTAAGCTAAGTTTCAAATCTACTACTTACAAAACATAACATAATTATAAAATGCCTTATACCCGAATCTAAATCTTTGTTACCTTGCTTTTTCGAAATTCGGTAGGGCTCATACCCTTTTGTTTCTTGAAGAAATGGTTTAGGTGGCTTATATCGTTAAATCCTAATTCGAAGGCGATCTCGGTCAGGCGCTTATCGCTGAATTGCAGCCGCTCTTCTATCAGCTTCATTTTATACGATGCAATGTATTCCTGCGGGCTTTGCCCTACCTGTTTCTTAAAATATTCGCCGAAATAGGATACGGATATTTTGAAGTGCGAAGAGATAACTGAGATCTTTAGCTTCTCGGGTTGAAATATGTTTAGGTGGATATAATCGAGTATCCGTATAGAATCATTCAATAGATGAGATTCGGCAGAAGCGGTATTCATCAGCGAAATATTCCGGGCCGCTATCGTAATCAACGAATTAACCAATTGCCTGATTACTTCTTGTTTTTGAGGTGCGTCTCCGTCCTGTTCGCGAAGAAGTGCCTCTGCTATAGAACGCACCAGCGGCTTATCCGTCACGTTCTTCAATATGCAACCGGGCATATGGTTGTGGTTGTGGAATATATATTCGAGCCGTTGCCGCCACTCGCTGCTTTGTGTTTTAAGAAAACTTTGGTTGAAACGCAAAACAAAGAAAGTGGAACTCTCTTCTATCTTAAAGCCATATATGTCCTGAGGGAAAACAAGGAATAACTTATTTTCGGTATAAGGTAAGCAAAGGTCATTTATCTTTTGAATACCTTTCCCTTCGAGCACGAAAACCATCTCGAAAAAAGTATTCTTAAAGGTGGAAATAATACGTTCGCAATCGTTCTCTTGCAGGCAAACTATTTCGTAGGGTTGATGTAAATTCCGGATACTCATGCCGCCAAATGTACAAATTAATCCGGTGTTTATACAAATAATTTACCGGATTAATCACAATATTTGTAAACAATATAATTTGTAGAAGAAGATATGAAAAAGATTAAATTAGGAACAACAGATCTGGAGGTAGCACGTATCAATTTTGGTGGCAACGTGTTCGGGTGGACATTGAACGAGCAGCAATCGTTCGATATACTGGATGCTTTTGCCGGAGCCGGTTTTAACTTTATCGACACTGCCGATACCTATTCGTGGTGGGCAGACGGGAATGTAGGTGGAGAGTCGGAAGCAATTATCGGCAAATGGCTGAAGAAAAATGGAAACAGGGATAAAATAGTGCTGGCTACAAAAGTAGGCTCTGAGAACAGGACTCATAAGGTAGACATAAGCAAGGCACATATTCTGAAATCGGTAGACGAATCGCTGAAAAGATTGCAAACAGATTATATCGACCTGTATTATACGCACTTCGACGATGGCATTACTCCTGTCGAAGAAACCCTGTCGGCTTACGACGAAATCATAAAAGCAGGAAAAGTACGCTACATCGGGGCTTCGAATGTTTCGCCCGACCGTTTGGTAGAATCATTGCAACTGGCCGGGGAAAAGGGATTGCCCCGGTACCAGACTTTGCAACCGCACTACAACCTGGCGGAACGCACAAAATATGAAACGGAATATGCCCCTATTGTAAACAAATACGGATTAAGCGTTCTTACCTATTGGTCGCTCGCAGCAGGTTTCCTTACAGGGAAATACCGTTCCGAAGCCGACCTGAATAAGAGTGTACGCGGAGCTGATGCCCGCAAGTACCTGAACGAAAAAGGGTTGGGGATACTTACCGCTTTAGACAATGTATCGGCAAAGCACAACAGCAAACCGGCTACCGTAGCTTTGGCCTGGCTGCTGGCGCAGCCTCATGTTGCGGCTCCTATTGTAAGCGCTACAAGCCAAAGCCAGTTGGCAACCTTATTTGCGGCACCTGAGCTGCTGCTGGATATGGAAGATTTGGATGTATTGGACGATGCAAGCAAGTAGAAACATTTATTGAAGCAATTATGATAAAAAATACAGCATTGATAGCCGGAGGCAACGGAATTATAGGGCGCAATCTGGCACAGTATCTGACAAGCACAGGGGTATGGGATGTGATTGTAACATCGCGCTCGCCCCTGTCCTATACAACTACGGCCGACTATGTATCGCTTGATTTGAATGATGCTGGAGCTGTAGGACGTGAACGTGAAAAACTGAAAAACGTTACGCATGTCTTTTTTGCGGCTTATACCGAAAAGCATTCACCATACGAGCAATCGGGTGCAAACCTTGCGCTGATGAAAAATCTGATTGAAGGATTGGAAATCACATCACCCAACCTGAAGCGTGTGGTTTTCATACAGGGCGGCAAGGCGTACGGCGCTCATTTGGGCTTTTACAAAACGCCTGCCAAAGAAACGGATCTGAGAAGCATCACCCCTAATTTTTATTACGACCAGGAAGATTTTCTGCGCGAACTATCCAAAGGCAAGGGCTGGTCGTGGACGGCCATCCGCCCCGATATTGTAATCGGGTTTACGGTAGGCAATCCGATGAACCTTTTGAACCTGATAGCCGTATACGCATCTTTGTGTAAAGAAGAAAATATCCCGATGCGTTTTCCCGGCTCCCTGAAAGCCTACAATGTACTGGTAAACATCACCAGCGCAGAAGTGCTTGCCAAAGCTATGGAATGGGCTGCCCTGAACGACAAGGCAAAGGAAGAAATTTTCAACATCACCAACGGCGATGTTTTCCGTTGGGAGCAGCTATGGCCCAAAATAGGAGATTTCTTCGGCATACCGGTTGCCGAACCGCAAACATTCTTGTTGCAGGAATATATGCCCGGCAAGCGTGAATTGTGGGAAAAGATGATAACGAAATATAAGCTCGAACCCCATAGTCTGGACCGTTTGGTGCAGTGGGGATTCGGCGATTTCATATTCAATGTGGAATCCGATGCTTTTCAGGATGTTAACAAGGCACGTCGTTTTGGTTTTCACGAAATGCAAATTGACAGCACCGAGGACATCTTGCTTACTCTCAGCAAATTGAAAGGAGAAAAAATTATACCATAACAATCATTTTCTGTAATTATGAAGAAATTAGTATTATCGTTGTTTATGATCACCACACTTATGAACATTTCAGCACAGGATATAATATTGCCCGCTCCGGCAAAAACAGGAGGCAAACCATTGATAGAAGCGTTGAGCGAACGGAAATCCCAAAAGGATAATTATGTAAACACAGATTTGGATAAACAAACTTTATCCGACCTGTTGTGGTCGGCATACGGGTTCAACCGTCCCGGCAAACGCACCGTGCCCTCGGCAAGTAACGCGCAGGAGTTGAGTGTCTATGTTTTACTCAGCACCGGGGTGTACCTCTACGATGCCGAAGCAAATAAACTGGTATTCGTTGCTGCAAGCATCTCTAAAAACCTTCTGGCTGCACAGCAGCAACCATACGTAAACGATGTGCCTGTTCACTTGGTATATGTCGGCAATAAAGACAAAAGCAAGGCCGGACGCGACGGCATGCTGATAGACACAGGCTTTGTATCACAAAATGTGTATCTGTACTGTGCCTCAAAAGGCTTGGGTACGGTAGTCAGGGCTTCTTTCGACAGAAAAGAACTCCCTGCCGCGCTTAAACTGATCGATAAGCAAGAGATAATTTTGGTGCAGGCAGTAGGAGAGATAAGTAAATAAAACATAACCGAAGTATTAAAACTCGATATAAAACAAATAAATATTTATGAAGAAGTTAATCATTTGTTCGCTACTCGTATCCGCTTTCTTATCGTGCAAACAAAATGCCAACAAGCAGGAAGCTGAAAAAGAAGCAAGCTCCGGATATGTGTTGCTCGATGCCTACAAAACAGGTAATCTGGACTTGAACAGCAGGGTGGTAATGGCTCCGATGACACGTTGCCGAGCCGACAATGAAGGGCATGTTCCTACCGCTTTGATGGCAGAGTATTATGCACAAAGGGCATCGGCCGGGCTGATAATAACCGAGATGGCCATTATTGCACCCAATGGGTACGGGTTCCCCGATATACCGGGCATCTATACGGCTGAACAAATAGAAGGATGGAAAAATGTAGCTGATAAAGTGCACGAAAAAGGAGGAAAGATCTTTATGCAGATCGCGCATAACGGCCGCAGGTATGTTGACCCCGAAAGTGAAATCATTGCACCTTCCGCCATTCCGTTCAAAGAAGGGGTAGTTGTTCCAAAAGCGATGACAAAAGCCCGGATAAGGCAGGTTGCCGGAGAATTTGCTGCGGCCGCAAAAAATGCAATTGGCGCAGGTTTTGACGGGATAGAGATACACGCTGCCAATGGTTACCTCATCAGCCAGTTCTTAGCCAAGTCGGCTAACGTGAGGACGGACGAATATGGTGGCTCGATAGAAAACCGGAGCCGTTTCCTTTTCGAGGTATTGGATTCGATAGCAAATAAAGTGGACATATCTAAAGTTGCCATTCGCATATCCCCTTCGCTGAACGAAGCAGGCATTGTAGATGACGACGAAACACAACCCTTGCACGAATACGTTGTGAAGAAACTGAACGATTATAATCTGGCGTATCTCCATATTTCGGGCAGAGCCGACAAAATTAAAGGAGAAGAAGAGCAGGCGGCTCATGTGTTAAACGTGGCCAAACATTATCGCCCGTTATATAAAGGCACTTACATGATAAACAAAGGATTTACGAAGGAAACTGCCGAGGCTGCAATCAAAGAAGGTGTTGCAGACCTTGTTTCCTTCGGGCATCTGTATGTGTCTAACCCCGACCTGGTAGAACGTTTCAGAAATAATTACCCGCTTGCCGATTCAAACCCGAAAACCTTTATGGCCAAAGGAGCAGAAGGATACACTGATTACCCTGCTTATAAAAAAGATAATTGATTCGTATTTTATACTGAAAGTCTTCAAACATATGTCTGGGTATTATTTTAAATAAGTGGGTACATATTTCTATTCCTGGCTATCTCCTGACTTTAATGATTTTTTGTCGTGTATTTAATCCATACAAGAGAATAAAGAAGAAAAAGTATAAAAAGACGAATTGAGTCAATTATAGATATATAATTAAAACAAGGTGGAATATGAAATTAATCAGATATATAGTATTCTCGGCGATAATTAATCGCTGAAAACGTAGCACCCAAAACCTGGATATCGCAAAAACGGTAAACAAACACTTTATAAGGAAACAACAAAAATAAGTAGGGAAAAGTGGGTCTATTTATTATTGGAGATGATCACCAGTGTCCACTAAAAATGGAATGTTAAAAATTAAATAAATTTGCTTCACTCACACGTTTCATTCGCCGTAAATTTGTGAATTGTTAATATAGAAATAAGCAGGTAGAAAATTTATATTTCTACCTGCTTATTTTTTAAAACATATAAAATCAGAATCATTTTATCTTGTGTGCCCTTTGGCTCGTTAATTTTTATACTCAGACCTTCGACCAATCAGCCCCGATACCTAAAGGAGATCGTGAAAGATCTGTGTATCAACAAGACAATCAATTCCATACAGTCTCATTCTATAGTTTGAAAACCATAGCCGCGAAAAAGGGCATCAGGGATGGTATAGCCGAACGTATAATAGGGCATGCCAAAGAAAAGACATCAAAGATATTTATACCCTCTGCATAATTAAGATATTATATTGGAAATGAAAGATGAGTGGGTAACCTAAGAGTCTTTTATTCTATTTGCATTTAATAAAATAGAGCATTAGTATATATCGGCATTCCCTCCCCATCATTAGGTATTTAATTGTAAGAATATACCTATAAATGATTATTGTTACAGAACGACAGTCTGTCTACTTTTGTAACTCACAGAAAGTAGATTTTACTCCTCTATTAATATTTTTATAGTGAAACATCAATTTGCAAGACCTACGATTTTATTTTCTCTCTTATTTCTTTTCTCTGGAATTAGTTTTGCCCAAACAGGAAAAATATTAGGTACTTTAACTTTTGAAGACAATAATCCCGTAGCTCATGCTTTTGTGTATATAAAGGCACTGGAAAAACAGGTTGTTTCAGATGAAAGAGGGCGTTACGAAATGACAGATATCCCATACGGGGAATACCTACTAGAAGTTAAAACAATAGGAGCAGAAAAGCTTGAGTCATCAATCACTGTAAATAAAGCTGTATCAAACTATTCTTTTGTTTTGGTAGAACAAAAGAATATATTGGGGGAAGTAACAGTTAGTGCTATGACCCTGAAAAACAAGATTGAAACCAAAGGGTTTGCTGTCAATGCAATAGAAATAAAGGATGTCGCCTTACAATCTATTCAGACAAACGAATTACTTGACCGTGCGGCAGGAGTACGCATCCGACAGGATGGTGGTTTAGGATCGCATATACATTATAATATTAATGGCATGACAGGCAATGCGGTTAAAATATTTATTGACGGAGTGCCGGCAACAAATTACGGACAATCATTTTCATTAAATAGTATTCCGCCCGCAATGATTGAGCGAATAGAGGTATATAAAGGGGTCGTTCCCGGATATTTATCCGATGATGCATTGGGTGGAGCAATCAATATTGTGCTTAAACAAAACAGAAAAAGCCAATTAACGACTTCTTATTCTTATGGTTCATTCAATACGCACCAGTACAATATAAATGGAAGTTATCAGTCAAAAAACGGTTTTACCGTAGATGCATCAGGCTTTTTCAACTATAGTGACAATGATTATGAAGTATGGGGCGAAGAAATTACTTTTCGAGATTATCAAGGAACTGTAACCAGTAATCAAAGAGCCAAGCGCTTTCATGATGCATACCGGTCGTATGGCGCTAAAGTTGATATAGGCTGGGATAATGTAAAATGGGCTGACCGATTCAGAATTGGAGGTGTTTTCTCTGATGACCGCAAAGAAATGCAAAATGGAGTAACCTTGCAACGGGTTTTTGGAGACCGCCATAGTAAACGTAATGCAAAAATTGCAACTTTAACTTATAGTAAAGAAGATTTCTTTCTCCAAGGGTTATCACTGAAGATGGATGCCAGTTACTCCCATCTAAAGACTCAGGTTATAGATAGTGTCGGTATTATGTATGATTGGAGAGGACCAATATTATATCCGGATGGTACTCCTGTAATGTACACAAGCGGAGCTGAATTAGGGAATCAGAAAACAGCTGAAAAGAATACAGATAAAACGTTTGTTATACGTGCCAATATTGGCTACCGTATCAATCATTCAAATACGGTTTATGTAAACAACCTTTTCAATAACTTTGACAGAGGTGTATCGGATAAGTTTCTTCCATTAGGGCTTCAGCGTCTTCAGAATACGCGCGATCTACAAAAGAATATAACGACTATTACCTATGAAAATATTTCTTTTTCAGATAAATTAAGAACGAATATATTCTATAAATACTACTATCAAAAAGTCACGTTGAAAGAACCATATCTGGTAACCTCCAATCCTGCCACATACGATGTGACCAAAAGTATAAAGAAAGAAGACTACAATAGCTATGGGGCTGCTCTATCGTATGCATTGACACCGAAACTATATCTTATGGGATCGATTGAGAGAGCTATCCGATTTCCGACTGAGCGAGAAATATTTGGGAATGCAGCTATCAACCTCAACCCGAGTGATGTAAGTGCAGAAAAAAGCCTTAATGCGAATATTGGAATCAATTTAGGAGCATATACTTTTAATAATCATTCGGTCAGATTGAATACTTCATTGTTTTACAGAGACACTAAAGGTATGATTAGAGAGGCTATATCGCCGGGCAATAGCGGAACATCATATTATGAAAATCTGGAAGATGTTTTAACGAGAGGTATTGATGCAGAAATCACTTATAATTATAATGACAAGTTGAATCTAAACTTCAATATATCAAAATTTGATGTGCTTTTCAATACAAAATATAATAAAGAGGGTGCTGAATATTTATACTATCGAAAACAGATTAGAAATGAGCCTTCCTTCAAATATAATATAAATGTCGCCTATTATCACAACAACCTGTTTATTAAAAACTCGAGGGCTTCGCTAAACTATAATATATCTTACGTAAATAAATTTTTAAGGAATTGGTCTAATATCGGGCTGACAAACTTAGACTATATCCCGACCCAGTTTTCAAACAATATAGGTGCAATGTTTACATTTCCTTCAAGAAAAGTGGCCATTAGTTTCGATGTTAAAAATATTTTTAACAAACAGATATATGACAATTTTGGACTTCAAAAACCGGGTAGAGCTTTCTTTGGAAAGATAACTTATAACATACTATAGTATAATACATATAATACAAATTACCTAAATAAAAAAATGAACATGAGATTTTTTAGATTCAAAAGTGTTATTGCAATAAGTGCTATTGCTATGGGCATATTTACATCTTGCTCCGATGATGATAACAATGGCGGAGACCCAAATCCTGTAGATACAAACGACTTTCAGTTAGCTTTTGCCAGTGGTTCCGGCTCAATTTCCGGAACATATATGCAAGGCTTAGCTGATGTAAATACAGGTACTATTTCCTTTGAAAACGCAGGTGCGCTTTTAAGTACCGGCCGTACATCAAGAATATTCCCATCAACTGATGGAAAATATATATACAGCCTTACTTATCAGCAGGGGACTATTGATAAATGGGAGTATAAAGGTGGAAGCAATTATACTAAATTGGCAACTATCGATGCTTCGGTTCCACTTGGATCTGTCGGAGTACGCCTTTACAAGCTGAATGATGAAATTGCTTCTGTACATTATATAACTGCTACGGCTCAATATGCAACAGACGGAACCTCTTATATCGGGCATAAAATGACGGTTTCTATAGGTTTTCTCGATCTCGCAACAATGCAACTTAAATCAGGCTACCGCTCAAATATTGACCTTCAACTTCCTGGTACTCTTGGTGCTGACGGTTACTATATTTCACGTATAGATTGTCCCGTATTGTCCAATGGTAAACTGTATTATGGTGCTGCGGTTAGTAAATTCAATGCCACTACCGCAAAAAGTGAAGAAACCGATCGTGCCATGACATTCGTAATTGACTATCCTAGTTTGACAAATGCAACAGTTATTGAGACTACTTTGGCTAGTGGTTCGACAAATGGTTATAGAACACCAACTCTACAGGTCAATGAAGCAGGAGAAATTTATCAAATGGTAAGTAATGGTGGAAATACCGGAGGAACTAATGGCGCTGACGCTAAAGTTAGTATTGTCAAAATTAAAAATGGACAATACGATACAACTTACAAATATAGTTTGGACGAATTATTAGGAAATCCTGCTGCCAGTAATGGCTTCTTTTATGTAGGAAACGGAATCGCATATATCCCTTACGAGAAAAAACATTTGCCGCAAATTCAGATTGGAGTTAACCCTCAAGGTCAACCGTCTTATTCTGCACCATGGGGATTGGCAAGAATGGATTTAATCAACAATACAGTTGTAGATTTAAACGTTCCTGATGGTCTTTGGTTAACACAATGGCAAACATCTGTAGTTAAAAATGGTAAGTTTTACATTGCCCTTTCTCCTGTTGGTCAAGCTGGGCATATTTATATGTTTGATGTAAATTCGACAAGTGCTAATGGCCAATTAGGCGCTGCAACTGTAGCGGGTGCGGATCAATATTTTATTGGAATTTATTAAAAAACAATAGCTAAGTCTAAGTATTAATTAGAGGGTTCACTTCAAGTTAAAGTTACCCTCTAATATTTTTTAACTTATTACATACTAATAGAAACGATACACTTTTGATATTGAATATTGGGACAAAGTCTTAAATGCTTACATAGGTTTTCAATACGGAGTAATTCTTTTATTGGGGAAGATAAATCATATATTTTATTTAGTTCTTGTTTTAGCTTGACTACAATGTTTTCATGTCCTTTTGCATGGTTTACATATCTTTAGTGTTTTCATATCTTGAGTCAAAATTTATTTATCTTCGCTTAGACTCTCTTTTTCCTATTGTTGCCGTTTGACTTTCGATGTGCAGGGCACGCTGTTGTCGTTTCCCACACTTTTTTCCACGAGAAAAACTACAAAGCCTATCATCATTGGCTGTTGGTTTATCATTTTTAGTTGAATATTTATGAAAACTGACTTCTGTTGAAGTCCATTTAGGAATTATGCAAAATGCTGTGTATTAACATAAAAGCATTGATATTGAGAACCTTCGGTCTGTTATTAGTTACCTATTCACATCCGGCAACTGGCAAGCTAACGATTTGGTAACTGAAATACTGTGTAAATCTGCTTTGATTTGAATATTTCAAGTTACTTAAAATATTCACAAATATCTTATTTATAATGTATTGTCTGCTGTGTCTCTTACATCTTCTAACCCTTGTATTTCTATGTCTTATCCACACAACACATCAGACCTGCGCCACTCTTATGTTAACCAAAATAGTCTCTATTGAAAGTGCTTCGAGAACATTAGGACATCCTAATATTAAGAGGATATAAATTTATGCGAGAATACAAAAAGAGAAACTCAATGAAGAATTTGCTGCAGTCAAAGGTCAACCGAAATACCATAAGCTGATTGTAAGTAATCAACATACTAAATACATAAAACCGTATTTTCCCATAGAGAATTACCTGAAATAAAGTTACATTTTCACACCTTTATTCATGTTTCTTTTATGGGCTAACAGGTTAAATTGTTTATTATCGACTTTTAGATCAGGTGTAAAAGAGAATCTGTCTGTTTTTCTGTTATAAGATAATAACTGATTTTCAATAATTTTATCCCCGCTTTTTAAACAATCAACTTTAATAGGGCTACCTTGATACATACTTTCTATTTGATCGAATGTAAGTTTACCCTTATCCATTAGTATCGTTTCTAAGCGGATGTTGAAAGTATAAATATTCCTACTGTTTTTTATATGGTCAGGAATCGTATCTATCAGTGCTGGATTTCCTTTAGCTGCTATAAGACAAATCTCCGGTGTAATTCTTATTTGCGGTACATACTTAAAACAATCGGGGTTATTTTTTACAGCTTCCATACATACTGCTTTCGGCTTAAATTGATCCGGAATATACTCCAGTGCCAGCGGATTATTTTTCAGGCTATGGTTACATAATTCTTTTGTCATATACTTTTCCGGAACCATTGATAAACAATCCGGGGCGTGCTCTGCTATCTTATAAGCTATATCCTTATTAATTACTCCAGGAGGCAATAGCTGGACGCAATCTGCGAACTGCTTTAACGAAATACTTCTTTCCATTACCTGTAGACAGAGATCGGGGTAGGGGAGATTTCTGACAATGTCGTAACTATTGGAATTTGCTATTGCAGTTTCACAAATTTGTCTGGACCTGTACGCCGGAGGAATAAATTCTATACAATTGCCGTTGACTCCGACAGCTTTCAGGCAGAAATCAGAAGTTTTTATAACGGGAGGAACAAACTCCATCGCTCTGTATAAATTCTTTATAGCAGACAGGCACAGATCTTCATTGAGTTGTTTAGGCGGAACATATGCTAAAAGAGAACCATCTAATGAAATGGCTTTTTCGGTCATCTCTTTTGTCCTGTATAAATGGGGTAAATGTTTGTATGCCTTGTAATCCCGTGCAAAGAGTTGTTTACACATACTCTCAGACATAGCCTCTTTATTGATCATGACCTTTGCCATACCCTCCCCGCTGACACCCGCTTTATGGAATTGGCGGATTGCTTCATTGCAAATAAAGGTATAGGGAATATACGCCAATACCCGGTAGCTGTCATTCTCAAGGTCTGACAAAGCACCTTTGACAGCTCTCCGGCATATATCTTCATTCTTAAATTCGAACGGGACATGTTGCAATGACATATAGCCGTTTTCAACTGCCATCCGGCATATTCCGGCATTCAACCTTTCCCGGGGTATATATTGCAGGGTGTTTCCTTCGCGGCTGATTACAGATTCGATGAGTTCACGAGAAAGCAAATAGTCTGGTACGTATCGGATATTATACGGATCGTTTCGTATTGCTTCGGCACATACACCGGTTGTCCGTCTGTACCCAGGCAACTTTTCCAAAGAATTGTAACTTACGAATTCAAGGTCATCAAACTGTTGCTTCATTAAATCACTTAATTTGAGCCGGGGTATTGCCTCATACGATTGTTCAATACCCAGTTTGTCGAATTCTTTCTGATCCATGAATACACCCAGGTTTCTGATCTTATTTTGATAGATAAAAATGACAGGCTCCTTGCTTTTACTGAACCGGTGAAAATAATTAGCCATAATCTCCTTATTACTGTCGGCAATAAACCCCATATGATTAAGCTGGTCGATCCGATGCCTCGCATCCATTACGGGGGTATCGCAGACCAGAAAATAATAATTATTGTCAGCTATATTTGTATCCATGATTTTGATAATGTAAATAGTGAATAATACACGAATAATAGTCTCTAGTTATATTCCCCTGCCTTTTTTGTGACGGGAATTATCTATGCGTGGAGCTGGTATTTTATTCTCCTGTTTCTGTCCATTGGTAATTATGAAACGATCCATATTCTTATCATAAGACAGGTTTTTATCGTTCAATATCTGTCCGCTGCTTTTTACCTGCTGTACTTTAACCGAACCTCCCAGATAGATTTCTTTTACCTGCTCGAAAGTCAGCTTTTCTTTCCCCGGCGTAATTTTCTCCAGCCGTTCATTTACACTGTATATATTCTTATTGTTTCGGATGTATTCAGGCACTTCCGTTTTTAATCCCGCATCCTGTTTTGTTGCCAGTAGGAATAGTTCAGGCGTACAGTTATCTTCCGGTAGACAACGGATTGCACCGGGAAGGATGGTTACGGCCCTTTCACACAATTTTTGGGTACATAGTTCATCCGGTATCAGAGACAATACCTTAATCACTTTGTCTGTATTCGAGACGGCGATCAAAGCCAGTTCCTCATTCAGATTTTTTTCAGGGATATAACCGATGCATAGCCCGTCGGCTTCTATAGTCTTTCTTGCTATCTCCGGACTTTCATTATATACCTTCCCGTCAATAAAAGAGTACAATACCAAAGGCTCTGTTTTTGTCTCAAATTTCTCAATGGCATTCAGACAAATATCCGGATAGGGGATATACTTTGCTATTGAATAGCCTTCGTAATCCATATTTAAGACCTGTTCCAATGCAAGTTGGCACATCTCTTTTGTCTTTTGCAGCTCCGGTACAAACTGCAATGCCCAACCGTCATTCTCAATAGCTCTCTCAAATAACTCATTCGAATAGAATTTCTCAGGGACATACTGCAAGGCCATTCCTTCGTTATTAACAGCATTCAGGCACATCTCTGCCGTAATAAACTCATTCGGTATGATAGCCAGTGTTTTTCCATATCTGGCAGCCATTGCATCCGCAATTTGCTGATCGATAAGAGCTAAGGGTACATCCATCGCATTTTGATAATCCGCTTCAATGGCTGCAAGTGTGACAGACCTTGTTTTTCGCTTTTCCGGCAGCTCGGGATAGCTGCGTTCTCCTGAATGGTCGTTTTGTACCAGATGTATATCTTCTTCATGCCTCTTGACCAAATCATCTAATCTGGCTGTGCTGATTTCCTGACCCGACAGTATTCCCAGCTCTTTCTTTACTTCTGTGCCGATTATATTTTCAGAGCCGTATATTTTGTTATTTACTACTAAGAGCCTATCAATCGGCCATGGATAATTTGCCAGCCCTTCCAGTTCATCTTCATGGATCAGCCCTAAGCTGTAACACTGCCCGGCGATTTCAGTGCGTGGCAGGTTCTTGCCCGTTTCTAACCAATAAATATCATTATCCGTTTCTTTCAACAGGTCACTTAACTGCAAAGAAGGTATTTGACCAGCAGTCGGCAATCCCAGTATCTTCAGCATTTCAGCCGGGGATATATCCGATAAATTCCCCGGTCTATTTCCTGATACCCCATCTGTCCATGTCCAGGCTTTCTTATTGTGAACCAATAATTTTATTTCATTGATGCCATCTTGCTTTAGTTTGGAGAAATACTCGTTTTCATCGAAAACCGGGTTTATACCTAATCTGCGAAACAGACGAAAAGGAGAGGAGATTTCCTTCGGATTACAGGTCAGGAAGTATGCCTGATTATTGTCTTTATTTTCCATCGTGATAATTATAAATGGTACTTACATTTTTAGCCCTTTCCTTTTATTCAGAATTGTATCTTCCGGTTTGTTTTCCGGCCTCTTTGTATCCCGGGCACTATCAAAATAATTTAAGGATTCTCTTTTTATATTATATTCAATCTCTACTTTTCTCGGAATTTGGTTCGTTGGTGTCGTATAATTGATTTCAACCCTTTTACCTTCGTACAAGTTCTTGACCTGCGTAAAGTTTAATGATATCTGTTCTTCGACCAGCATACCAAACCTGTACATATTCAGTTTCGGATCATTTACGATAGATTTCGGGACATATTTCTTTAGCGATTCATCCTGTTTTACCGCCATTAGGCATAATTCCGACGTCTTTAGTTCTTTATGCAGGTTTATAAAAGCGGCGCTGTTCTTATCAATAGCCTGAATACACAAATTCTTATCCAGCCTGTCAGCGGGAATAAATTTCAGATTTAGCGGATTCGTTTCAATAATATCGCCTACAAATTTCCGGGTTAAGAGATATTCCGGTATATCTTTTATGTTAAATGGATTACATTCTGCCGCCATAGTGCAGACCGGTAATGTCCTGCATGAATAAGGAATAAAGCTCAAGCATCTTTCTTCCAGTATTTCAAGGTTTTTCCGTTGTCCGGCAACCAACTCATCAATAGGGTAGGGAGGATTGTGAAAATTATCCCAGTCCAGACCTATCGCATCCATTGTATTCTGTGTATGCTGATCGGTCGTGCAGGGGTATACGGTATTGTTAAAGGCTAAAAAAAGAGGGTGGCCTTTTGTTTCAAAATCTTTGTAATCCGGCTTGTAATTCAATCCTAACTCCTGTATTTTTTTAGCAGCCTTAGACATACTGTTTTCTGTCGTAAAGAAATAAGCGGAATAATGCCCTGTGGACAACCTGAATCGGTCATCCTCTACTTCACTCATTTTATATGTGGGGATTTCGAGATTCTTTTTGTAACCTTCAGGGATATCAGACTCATTTATAATCCTTTTTCCGGAAATACACCATCGTTTATTTTCACGGTTATGCAGGATATTGGAAGTTCCAATATCTTTACTGTTAATCTCCAGGCGATCCAGTAAGCGTTTCCTTTCAGGAGGATCTAAATCCGGTACCATATAAAAAATCTGGTTCGTATTGATGCTTTTTCCCATTTTACAAGGATTTAAGTTATCCGGACAGCTCATAAGCCATCCGGACAAATAATTACTCTATTTCTTCATTCCATAATTCTACATCTGTAGGAGCATTCCGCAAGCTGATAGCTATGCATATCCAGGAGATGAACTCATAAGCCATCAGAACATAATATATTGTATTCATCCCTTTGCCGTTTCATCACTATTACTGCCATCCTGACTGTCATTATTAAAAGACAGACTCAAGGTGTAACTATTTCCTTCGCTGTCAAAGAAATAGATGTCGATGTTGTTTTGCTCCTCCGAACCGGATGTAAAATAAAGCCTGAAAGTTTCCCCGTCCAGGTTATAATAATCATTGGGTTGGAATGTGGTTCCGTTATCAAGTTTCAAAGTACCTTTACCATCACTCTGAAAATACCGAAGTCTATAGGAGGTATTTTGATAATACCCGCTGCGCTCTATTTGACAACGGATTTCAGCGGTTTCACCTATTTTGAGCTTCTTGGGCACCGGAAGGTGAGTAACCTTGAATTCATAAGACTGCTTAAGATCAAGATCGTCGCTACAGGCACATGCTATTGCAGCAAGCAATAGCGTATATATCATATAACATGCAAATTTTTTCATTTTTATATCTTTAAATAATTATATAAAAACCTTCCGGCATTAGTTGATAATAAACTTTACCCCCATATTCAACTGGAAATGGAAATCAGAGACAGAAGAAGAGGGCAGGAAACGTTCCCGCGTTGCGATAATCAATACAATCCGGTCGGTCAGATAAGTTTCACTTTCCAGTGTGATGGCTCCGCCATAAATAAAATTATCTTCGTTCTGTATTGTTGTACCGTCTTTTAGTAGTCCCTCTCCCCAGTTGACAATTTCATAACCACCAAGTAACGATACTCCCAACGACAAAAAGAACGTTTTGGATTTATCAGAAATGAACTTGAAGTAATGTCCTGCTTCTGCAGTGAATTGCGATACGGGTATGTATATATTCCCATACTGATGATTCTTCTGTAAATATTCCCCGCCGAATACCCATCGGTTACCGTTTTTAGTATAAGTGGTCATAGCGGCCCCGAAGCAAAATGCCTGTCCATCCTGTTTACCTAGCTTAAAGCCATCGACAACTCCTGCCGTTACCTGTATACCTCTCATTCCCGGCAGGTATCGTTGGGCATGTGCCTGTCCGAAAAGGGCAAGGCACAATACTGTAATTAATATAGTGACTCTCATGGCTTATTTTATTTTTAATTCGTTAATCGGTTCGGCTCTCACCAAATCTTCATTCTCAATTACAAAAGACTGATTCCGTCCACCGTTTTGTTCGTAGAGATCAATGACAAGTTGTTTGCCGTTAGGCATGGTGATCTTGTCAATGGCAAATACGGTGCGTTCAATAGACTGTCCGTTTACCCGTGTGACGTAATTATGTGCCCGTACCGGAACAATAAGTGTTTCCTGAACGGCAGTCCGCTTGGTAACTTTTTTGTCAACGATCTTGAAACGCAGAAAATCGATATCATAAGGTACGTTGGTCGAATTCTTAATTTGCGTATGCAAATACAGCATTCCGTCATAGGCATAAATACCCTTTAAGAGAAACTGAATTCCGAACTTCTTGCTGCCGATATGCTTATAGATGCGTTTGTCGTTGTCATAGATGGACTTCATAATCAGCTTGACAAGCTTGGGCGTTTCTTTTCCTAGCTCTGTCAGATAAATATCCAGCGAATTATTCGGACGGTTTACCGCTTCCCCGTCATGGGTAAAATCTTTCATCTCGATATTCAGTTTCTGCGGTTCATCGGCATATTTGACGTTGAACGAATAAAAACTGCCTTCATCGGTAACGACCGAGAAATTTGTTTCGGTGGCGAAATCCCGTATAGCGGCTTTTACCCGCAGGATGTTATCCACACCGTCGGCTTTTCCGGCAACGATATTGGCAGAACCCAGATCTACATAAACAATAGGAGCGGGGAATATCAGGTGCACAGTCTTGTCGAAAGTGACCTCAATGCCATGTGGAGGTATCATCCTGTCATACATAATCTTACGGGTAAGTCCGTAGTATAAATCACCCGTAGAAGGGCTGGCTCCTTGTTTGATTCCATCCGGTTCAGGGATTTCCTGCATGTGTTTCTCTGAAACTGGATTGTTTTCAGTGTTTTGTGCAAAAGTCGATATAGCTGTTATGCAAAATAATAAGACAAAAAATAGATTTTTCATATACATTTCAATTAATAGTTTATGACAGATTATTTATAAGTTAGTTATTGTTTTTCAGGATATAACAACACTTTATGTCCAGATTTGAGATTTATTTTCACCATTCTGATCTTCTTGGCAAACAGTTGGGAAGCTCCCTGTATCATGCCTTTAGTTAGGTCGGAAGCAATCTGTGCTCCAGCATTATCGGTCATGGTAAAACTTGTTCCCATGCTATTGCCCATATTGGCAGCAACCTCCTTGAGTGCATCCAGTTCCATCGAAGCGGGTACATATACTCCCTTAGTCCCATCCGTATCATAAATACTTATTTTTACGGGATAAATCACTCCGTCATATTCGATAGAGGACACCTGCAAGCCTAGCCGCTCTCCCTGCAGATTGGCATTTGCCGTAAGGATAGTATTAACAGGAATAGTAGCATCATCGACGACAATAGTTTCCAGCAGCCTTATAAATACGCTTTGTCCGCTCATAACGGTCTGATCACCGTGGATACAGGCTTTAATTGTATTTTTGTCGTTCTTGTTATCGTCACTTTTTAAAGTATTAAAACTAAAATTTCGCGGTTGGTCATAAAGTGTCATCAGTTCATTATACGAATAAGTCTGCTTCAAAGCAGATACCGTCCTGTCCTGTGCCTGTCTGATAGGGGAGATCTTTACTTTCTCATTACTGTTTTTCGATGATTTGACTATTTTATTTTTCAATTCTTGAGCTCCGGTTCCGGCAGGTTCGTCGCCTGCTATTCCTGTTTCATTCGGATACTGTACATTGCCTGTAGTTTGTGCCTGTGGCATGTACCTGGCTGCCAGTTCATAAGATTTTTCCATCAGGGCGATTTGCTCATCCATAGCCGACTGCTTGTTTCCCTTATCGGCAAGCTTATCCTCCAACTCCTGCAATTTCTTTTTCATCTCTTCCTTTTCAGAATCATATGCAGGCTTTTCATAGAAAGTACCCAGTGTCCGGTTGATATCCCTATATGAAGAAACCGAGTTTTCTATAGCAGTTTGTCTTTCGGGTTGCGGCTGTGGCTTAGAATCTTGTTCAATCAAGTCTATTCTGTCGTTGCTACTATTTCTAGAGTCAAGCATCGATGAGTAGTCCTGCAGGTTTGCCATCTCTTTGGAATGTCTCTCTTTCAGGCTGGCCTGTTCGTAAGCCTCCCTCTTGTCCTCTATGATATCATTGTTGGTGGGGTCGGGAATTTTGTCATTATAACCTATTCCCTGTTTGTCTTTCTCCTTTTCATCCGAAGAGGGCTTGAAAATTAACCATATACATGTAATAAAGACAAGTCCCATCAGGGCGAATACCGCATATTTCTTAAGCTTTTGCTTTTTATCCTGCCTGTTGCTCATAATATTTCAGTATATCCTTTAAAATGTTTCGAATACTATCCTGTGCATCCCCTTTTTTATCTGCTGGAAGCAGATCTATAGGGCTATCGATAAGTTCCGGCTCTTTCATGGAATCAAGCTTTTCGATGATCGTTTCCAATCTTTTTTCAAGAAGCTGCTCTATTTTATCCGTTTTCCAGTATAAGAGACTATTGCCACTGTCCACTTCTTTCAGCCGTGTCCCTCCCCATACCATTGCGCCACAGACGAGTAGCGTAAGAAATGTCAGGATACCGATCCGTCGTTTAATGTTTTGTTCGTTATTAAAACTCATTCCAATTATTTTTAATGGTTAATAATACTGTCAGGACTAAGCTCCTGACTCTTCAGATACATCTCTCTGATGCTGTCGAAGGCACTCTTTAGGATATCGTTTCCTGTGTCAATATCCACTTCAAAGCTGTTATACTCCATTTCCGGCTGAATCTTTTTCCGATATCCGGATCCGGAAAACAAGAGGTCAATAACAATCCCCGCCAGTGAACAGCAGAGCAGAATAAGGATCCAGCTCCGTAATAGATAATTGTAGCTAATCCGTTTCATCACAACTTCCTTTCAATGAGTCAGCCAATAATGCGTTGTTTCGTTCCACGATTTCCGGGCGGCCGATATGACGAATCTCCAAAGAGTTCTTGCTGTTATCGTTTTTACTCATACTTTGCACGGCCCTGAATGTCATATATAAGTTCGCTAGTGTACCGATAAGGAGTATAGACAGGACGAAAACTAGTCTTTTGTCTGGGGTTATCTCTCCGACGATCCTTTTCAGCAGGTCTTCAAGGGTGTACCCGAATTCTTTTATTCGTTCTTTCATGTCAATTTTTTTTATCGTTTGATTATCCGTACGTCCTTATTTTCTTTCACTTCGAACCCTTCGATGAAAAATCCATGTGGATTATTCTCTGAGCGGGAAGAGTTCATCAATTTACAGTTGGTTACCAGGTTTCTTTCAGTGATGTTGCTTTCCCTGATAATCATCTGTCTGGCATAGGTCATTACATCATAAGGATATGCACTGAAATTGCAGATAACGCTGTCGACCTGTATATTCTGGATGATATTTCCGGAAATTACCCGGTTATAATATCCTTTCTCCGAGAGATCTTTGTAGTAATTGAATGCGCTGCGGTCTGCCAGTAACAATGCTCTTTGTATATTGCTTTCGATAGCCCCTTTTTCTGGAGCCAAGGTAAAGAACAGCTCATGAAAGCGTTTGACATGTTCGCGTGCTTCAACCGGGCGGTTTTGTGACAGGTCTTGCGATAGGGCCAGCATCAGGGATTTGCCATTGTCCAGTACATAGATCTTTTGCCGTTGTTTTTCTGCAAAGTCATAGGCACTATAAATCGAGTAGCCGGTAATAATAGCGCACAAACAGACAAACACAATAGCAAATACACGTAATTGCCTGAAACTTGTTTCTATATTTAATAAAGATTTAAATTGCATATTCAGAATTTTGTTTAAGTTGATAATTTGTGACAAAAGTTATTGAGAGTTATTGTTATCCCGGTTCTGCTTGTGGCCTCTGACACTTCGAACCAGTGCACCTGCTCCTTGCTTTAGTTTTCCTCCAATGGCGGCAGCACCCTGTCCGGCATGTCCTGCAATATTTCCTGCAGCAGCCCCGGCAAGTGCTCCACCTATGGCACCACCTTTCATTGCAGCCGTATTGATTCCTCGGCTCATCGCCCCACCGCCTCCGGCTTGCACAATCCATCCGGCAACCGTAGGGATAGTGAAGTAGCCGATAATACCTATCAGCATAAAGATTATATAGATAGCATCCGATGAATCCAGGGAGAAGTTGGGATCTGCAGCCATTCTGTCAATGTCATTTTTAAGCATCAGTACCTGTATGCGGGCTAGTATACTGCTGAACAAGTCTGAGACAGGTAACCACAGATAAACCGATATATAGCGCATGAGCCATCCGGTCAGAGAAGATTGGAATCCATCCCATACGGCAAAAGCAAAAGCAATCGGGCCTAAAATAGAGAGGACTATCAGGAAAAATGTCCGGACAACATCGATCACCAGTGCAGCTGCTTGAAATAATAACTCTAATAGATTCCGCAGGGCCTGCTGCATCCATTTTTTCAATTGAAACATCCCTCTGTCTATATATAATCCTGCTTTAGCTCCGACATCTGTAATTCCCAGTTCACTTAATTTCTCCTCAAAGACATCATCATCGACCAGATATGCTGTTTCCGGATTACGCCTTTTGATTTCATATTCAAGTTGATCCCGCTGCTGGGCATATTGTCTCATATCCATCGTTTGCGTTTCCATCATTCCATGAGTTCCCTGTACAATAGGGCTCATGACGCTGTTGATGGTTCCGATTACAATCGTCGGAAAGAACATAATACAGATTCCGATGGCAAACGGGCGAAGCAGTGGAAACACATCGATCGGTTCGGCTCTCGACAAGGATTGCCAGACACGGTATGCCACATAGAATAAGGCTCCCAATCCGGCAATACCTTTGGCTATGCCGACCATATTACTGCATAGTGGCATCATATCGTCATAAAGCTGCCGCAGTATCTGATGTAAATTATCAAAATCCATGGCTACCAGTATCTTTCGTGAGGATTACCATACAATGAAAGGATGCGTTCGGTCTCCCCTTTCTTCTTCGCCCTGAGATATGAAACACCAATATTCTTGTTGGTATAATAGTTAACCAGATTTTTATAATTCAGGGCTTCCTTGTAGCAATTGTCAACCACATCCATCCTATCCTTATCGCTTAAGGAGAGGGTGCTGATATTGACGACTGTTTTTAACTGGTCTAAAATGATACTGCTTTCTTCCAACAGGATCGTATATCCTTCGGCAATGGCATTTAATTCTTCAATGGAGAAACTGGGGTCAGCCATCATTTTTTGAAAACTATTCACATAGATACCGGAGATTTCACCCACAAGCAATATCGTTTTTTGGACTTTACGGGCATCCTTCACTAAACCGTTTACAGCTTTTAAGGCATCATAATACTGCTTGGACTGATTGTAAACCTTTTGAACCTCCTGAAAATTTTTTAACATATTGCTCGCCGTCGATGAAGTCTGTACAATCTGTTTGCTGGTATTGACGATACTTTGTGTGAAATTACTGGGATCCCAGACTGTCCATTGGGCACTCATATTCGTTGTGATGAGCAAAAAACCCACCCACAACATAAAAATCTTTGTTTTCATGCTGTTGAAATTTTTGATTAATAAATTATCCGATAATAGGGGTGTGATGCCGTCTGCCGCGGTATCACAATCCGCTTAATGTTTGCCTGTTACCCTGCAATAGCCGTTATTCCAGAACAACATTTCCATTTGTACCTTCTTCCCAAGCAGTTATTCTTACATCTCCGATACGCAGTTCATTTCCGCTGAGCAGTACATCATACGTGTTCTTTGTTCCCTGTTTCCACTCTGTTCCGGCAGGTACTTCCCATGTGTAATCCTTTCCGTCTATATGAAAGGATACGACAACCTCTGCGGCGGAAGATGTACGCTGTGTCGGAATCAGCAAAAATTTGACAAAGCTGCTCTCATCATCCGATTTTGTATCCGGAATAACCATAATGGGAGAACCGTTTCGAAGGATGTTCCTGTCAGCTCCCGATAAACCGCTGATTTCCCCTGTTTGGATATCTAACTTCCCACTGTAATAAACAATGGATTTTTCCGGAGCATTCTTCACAGTGACCAATTCCAACCGTCCCTGCCAGGGATAGTTGGCTTTGTACATATTGAACTGCACCAAAGCACATGCATGGTTCATTGTCAGGTTTACCACCTTGTTATCTTTATTCACGGCAGCTTGTCCCGGGGTATGAGTTCCGTACATGTAATCAGTTACCCCGCTTTGTACCGGGATTTCCATGCCGTTAGCATTACCTGAACTGTAAGGATAATACGCATAGACCACGGCATTGTGCGTATAAAGGTTTACTGCCGGAGTCTGTAGCCACAGGCCTTCTGTCAATGTCGAAAGAATATTCGAAGAAACGTCGGATGAATAATCTTCCCCCAGATTTCCTTTTGTGATGAACAACCCCAGGCGGTTACCATCTGTAAACTGTGAAACAGATATACTTTTCAATGATTTTGCCAACGGGTTTAATCCGGTTTGAATAACAAGTTCAGAAGAACTATCTTTTGCGGTTTCCATGGTGTCGTCCTGATCACAGGCGGTAAAATGAACAAGGATGAAAAAAAGGGACAATAAATAGATAAATAGAATTTTCATAGGGCTCGTTTTTAATTACTATTTAATAAATGATCAAAGTAATGGCCGGAGTAGGTAATACCCCGCCCTTGTTATTAGTACAGGTCTACATCTTCTCTGGCTCCGTCGATCCAGTCAACAATCTCAATATTCGTCACATCCAGTGTCGCACCGTTGAGTGCAATGTCGTAAGTGTATTTGTATCCTGCCTCCCAGGTATATCCTTCCGGGACTTTCCATGTATATACACCTCCGTCGATGTGAAAATCAACGACTATATTACCCAGGCTTCTGTTTGTTGATGGCAGTACCATGAGCTGCTGATATTTGCTTATATCCATATCGGGTACATCCGGTATGATAAGCAGGCCTTCCTCATTTCCGATGACTGCTGGTTCATGCCTGCCGTAATAACCTGTGACAACACCGGTTTCCAGATTGATTGTCCCTCGGCTGTACATATCCGTCATTTTTGCATTACGGACTTCTATCTTAGTCAGTTTACCTGTACCTGTATAATATTCTTTATGCAATTTGAACTCCAACAGGGACAAAGCATGTTTCATACTTAAGCGGACGCTTGTATTGTGCTTATTTATTTCGCTTTGTCCGGTAGTGTGTGTCCCATACATATAATCCACCTGATCGGTATGTTGTACAAAAATCTCACCGGCTCCATTCCCAAGATTTTCCGTATAAGGGTAAAAAGCAAAGACCGTAGCGGGATCTTCTCCCAGTTTGACTATGGGGTTAAGTTTCCATTTTCCGGATTTGAGTTCTGCCTTAACATTGTTATAAGGCCCTTGCGGATAATTATTCCCCAATGTTCCGCTTGTAACAAAGAGGCTTAATACCGATCCTTCGGTAAAGCTACTGAGGGTTGTTTTGGTCGAACGCAGGGAGGGTTGGCTAGCAAATATTTCCGTTTCAACACGTAATTCTGCCGTCCGGCCCTGTACCGGGTTTGCTGTCGTATCATCGTCATTGTTACAGCTGTAAAAGCTGGAAACAGAAGCGGCTATAACCGCCATTGATATAAAACTCTTTTTCATTGTTTTAAATGATTAAATAATTAATAATCCGGCTATAGTGCGGACTTTGGTGCCTTATATCCGCTATATAGCTTTCTTTCAGCTTAATACTGAATCATACATTGTTAATAGTAGGGTATGTATATTTTTTCGTATCCCATATCACTCCAGCCTTCTATCTGTACATATGCGATATGTAATTCCCTTTCACTGATAAATACCTTGTAGGTGTATCTCTTTCCACTTTCCCAGGTAGTTCCGGCAGGTACGGGCCAATGGCCTTTAAGCCCTTCGAAATAGAAATTGAAATGAATATCACCTTCATACTTCACTTCACGAACGGGTACAACCATCAATCCCACTTTCATGCCGCTGTGGATGAACGGGTTCTCCATTTGCCAGCCGTAAATAATTGCCGGCTCATGGATCTCTTGCGGATATGTCAGACCGCCTGATCGTATATTTAAAGCCGCCCTACTGTAAAGGGCATTCCCGTCGACAGATATAAAATCGATATATCCGAATTCCATTTGCGGGATGTATTCAAACTCAAACTCGATCAATGCCAGTGCATGCCTCATTTCCAGATGTAGATTCGGAGACAGGCGGTTGACCGTATATCCCGAACTGTACAAGTAGTCTGTACCGCTGGTATGCTCTATACTGAATGACGCAGGATCATTGTTTGCAGGATCATTGTTTGCCGGATCATAAGGGTAATAAGCATATACATCGCTATTGCCGGTAGGCAATAGAACGATATCATCCAGATACCATTGCGGGTTTATATAAGTCAATCTGTGTTGTGATAAACTTTGATTCCGGTATATGTACAAGCCTAGTTCATCTCCCGGATCAAAATATGACTTATCCCCTGAATTGTTTATCGATTTGATGCCAAAGTCCACTTCTGTTACTGATAAGGCAATATTTTGCTGTTGCTCGCTCCCGGTCATGTCCTGTTCTTCACATCCGCAAAGAAGAGCCGTCAATGAGATTATAAATAAGTCTCTCTTTTTCATAAGCGTTTGCCCGTTTCTGTTAATACGACCTTGATATCCCTAGTTGATGATACAGATTTTGATGACCTGTTCAAGGCAACCATTTCAACCTCATAGGTATATTGCATCCCTTTTTCCCACCTGCATCCTGGGCCTATAGGCCATGTATAGATCCTTCCATCGATAGTGAACTCGAAGATCAGGTCTCCGGATAGCTTTGTTCGTTGCGTAGGAATAATCAAAATCCGGACATACTCTTTTTCGTTCGAATAGATATCGGGAATCTGCATATTTTCAGGCATAATACAAGCCTCATCATAATATTCCTCCAGCGGTTCTATCTCTCCTGTTTCAACAGACATCCTGCCCCTACTGTGCATATGACGTATTCCATCGGCATTACGGACCGATATTTTTTGTATAGAACCTTCCCCGTAATAACCGTTTTTTATGAACCGGAACTGTACTAAGGCCATTGCATGTTTCATCAGCAAGAAGACATCCGGCTCACTCCAACTGACAGACCCGTCTATAGGGCCGCCATACATATAATCAGCCTGTGAATCGTGGTCTACATCGATATATCCGTTATAGTTATCCTTCAGGTTCACATGATCGTTATGGCGGTAAGGATAAAAAGCCTGTAACCTTACCGGATGTATCGGTAATAATACTGTAGAGGATAATTCCCACCAATAATAATTATGGGCTGCGAACAGGAACTGTGACCCGAAATAATATTCCGGCAGATATAAACCGATTGTATCCCCATCGGTAAATTCGCTAAGGGTTCCTCTTCCGGGATTCTGCCTGTCGCTGTATACAGCTGCCGATTTCAGGTTCATCTGCCTGTTTTCCGTCTCCTCTTTATCCGACAAATTATCCGTACACGAGAACGATACCAAGGCGGTTAGTAACGATATAATTAAAATCTTTTTCATCATTTCATCTATTAAAATTTACAGATCAACAACTCCTCCGTCAGAAACATTCCATCCGGTAATTGTCACTTCAATACCCATTATTCCGAGCCGGATCTCGATAGTAATATTGATAATACGAGTCGTAAAATCGCTAAATACATCCGTCAGATCGACAGTTTCCCTGTATGTGTTTCCATCGGGTACTTGCAAGGTAATATCCAGCAGGTTATCTATTCTGCCTTCACCCTGCTTATCCGGATTAATCCCGAACACCCGCAGATCAGACGAAAATACATTGTCTTTCTTTTCATTTCGTTGTGTGATGAATGCCAGGCGTGCGGCAGATTCCAATCCGTCCAGTTGCTTAAAGCCATACATATAGGGTATGCCGGAAAGCTCACCGTCAATACGTTTTACTTCCGTTTGCGTACCATTGCCAAGTACGATAAAATCAATATTAATTTGCCGGACAGCAGGTTTTAGCACAGGTTCGCACAGCCCCCTTTCAAAAGGGGGAACTGTCAGATCATCATTGGCAGCATAGAAAGCGGGAGCCTGAACAGTATATAGCTTTCCGTTTTCCTCCGATACCTTTAAAACAGCTTTTGCCGTTTCAGGGCAATCCATTCCGGATAAACTGATATCTGATAATCCGTAAGAATTAAATGCCAGCACCTTGTAACTTACCGCCTGTACCCCCTTTACCAACGTATCTGCCGAAATGCGGTAGCTGTAATTTGCCTGTGGAGACAGCAAATATATATCCGTCAAGGCAGGTTTGGTCCCATCCTTAACCAATCCGGACCAATCCGGCTTTATTTCAACATCGCCATAATAGGTACAATCTTCGGAAAAGTCTATCAGGCTACAGGAAACTAACAGCATACTGACGATGACTAAACCTGTTATTCTTAAATTTTTCATATTCGTTTTTTTTAGAGGTTATCACCTTCCATATCCAGATTATATGCCTTAATGAGCTTATTAACCTCGGGATCGAGCCTGCCTCTCCAGCGTTTTGCCGGGTCAAGTTCCACCGACCGCCGATAGCGGCTGACGGCTTCTTCTATCTTACCTAACCGTGATGCCACTACTGCCAGCAGGTATTCACCGTTCGCTGTTTCTGTTTCACCCGTCAGGATATTGTATGCTGCCTGATCGTAGCCAAGGCTCATCAAACAGATTGCCGTATTGTAATCGCTATATTCACTCAGTATCTGTAAGGCTTCACTATACCTGCGTTTTGCCATCAGGTTCATTCCTTTTGCATACACTGTATCCGGTTCAGTTGTGTGAATGGTATCTTTTATCATTCCTTTTCGATGCACATGAAAGGTAAAGTCGACAGCCCGGAGAAGTGGATACAGTTTATCCCTGACAGATTTATAGTCAACCGGATATTTTTGCCTGATATCCGCTTCCTTCCTATCAAGATCACCACCCGAAGCGATAATGTCCAGAATAGCTTGTTTGTTATCGCTGATAATGGAGTCCCGGATAAGGATACTTAGATTTTCCCAATCCTCCCCTTTGGGATATGGTTTCAACATGCCTGAGAAGCCTTCAATATCTGAAAGTTCCCCAGCCAGGTATTTTCCAATGGACTCCGCGCGCTGTTTAGAAAGCAGCATGTTGAACCTAAAACTCCCTTCCGGCGAACAACCGGCTATCATAGAGATGCTGTCTATCACAAACTCGCCTGTTCCGGTTAACTGATCAAACATCTCCTGTACCTTGTCCAGCTCTGAACGGTTGTTTCCCAGTCCGGCATCCACATCGGACTTGCCTGTCTTGAAAATGATATTCGCCCGAAGGGTAGACGTGGCTTTGCGTTCGATAATCTTCCGCATATAGCGTGGAACAGTATCCAAAAACTGGATCATGGAAGAAACCACATAATCGAGCGTATCGGAATGAGGTAACAGGTGGCTCTCTCCATGAATGGATTGGGCGTATCCATCCAGGTATATTTTCATTCTTCGGCTGTCCTCATCCGCCGACACTTGTTGCTTGTAATAATATTCGAACTTTCCTTTGTTGTAGATCACTGTATCCAACCGGGCCTTGTCGTTCTTCGCAAACCTGACCATTTCGGCAAAAGCGATATGTCTGTTATCGATCAGCTTTTGGTTTTCTGCAATCTGCCTGTTTTTCAGAAATCGTTTTTTCAGGAAAACCGAATCGGCAGACGTCACAGGGGTATAATCGTTTATAAAACCGATAATGTATTTTTCTTTCCGGTACTTCCATAAAGAATACTCCGGAGAAAATTCCCGTAACAGGTGAAACATAGGTAACAGGTTTACAATCTGGTTGTATCGCTTGTTATAGATCGCCGCAATATGAACTGTATCCCGTCCAAAATATTCATAACGCTCTTTTATTTCTAAAAAACTCATTTTCTTTTTCAGCCGGCTTCCGTTGCGGTACATCTTCTGATTAAAATATTCGTAACGCCTGTTCAGCTTTGCCTTATACTTCGAATATCCTGCATGATCCATCGAATCTTTGTATACCCGGCTCAGCTCCGAACGGTTATAACGGTCTATATAGCGGTGAAGTGCTCCGGTTTTTACAAAGTATTGTTCGAACAGGCTGTCAGGTATAATCTTAGAAAGGTACTTGTCAAATTCGGCATATTGTTTTTGCTGTAGTTTTCTGAAATCAGGCCCACTTATTACCAAATCTTCAAAATCGAAAATATTACCCGCCTTGATCAGATGCGGCGTGAGGTTTAGTTGCCATCTACTGTTAATCAACTCTTCGGGAACCGAAACGATAAAGTCCACATCCACTTTACCGAAACGTTCCGGTACATTTTTCATCTTTGCTGTAACAGTCACCTCGCTGAGCTGTACCGAGATTAAAGAATTCCCGTCTTTATCGGTTTCTGTACGTGCGTAGGCGGTCTTATTTCCCAACCTGTCCTTCATATCTATTACATCAGGCAGTCTCTTATTCTTACTTTTATCGCTTGTCTCTTCTACAGGTTGTACAGGTAAATGGATATTGGCACGCACCTGGTGATCCATGCGTTTACTTCCACAGGAAGAAAACAAGAATACGATAAACAGGATTAATGGCAGGAACAGATAAATGAAGGGGTATGTAACTATCCGTATATTCATAACCGTATATATTAAAATAAATAGATTAATGATAGGGAGAGCTTGTTAGGAGCGGCTACCCAGCGAGAGTATTCTCCTTTTTTGCGCCCGCACTGCTCACATTCATATTCGGTATAATCCGCCCATACAAGCCCGATGCCCCCTTCGATTTCCAGATTCCAGCGTGGCGATAAGAGCCACGCATAGCCTGCACTGATCCCCATTCCGTAAGCCTGCCCTTCATATCGGCTGTCCTTCCATATGATATGGTACTTCGATCCGGTGGCATTTACCCCTATAAACCCATTCACATAGGATTCCAGCAACCAATAACGTATGCCGGGCAAAACCGTGAAGTTTTGTAGCTTCTTATTGTCCTTAAATACAAAAGGATTATAATAAACAGGTAGGTGCAATGACCATTTACGGTCAAGAGTCATACTTATTTCTGCATTGATGGTAGCTGTTCCCAAAGCCGGAATGTTCGTACCCAGTGAATAGAACTGGGCGTGTCCCCTGATTGAACACAGCAGAAAAAGGATAAGTAATATATATTTGAATAAGAACTTTTTCATATTTTCTTCTATACAATGGTTAATTGGGAATTAAATCGACAGATATACAAGAACACAGCGTGGCATCAGTTCTGCTTTGCAGCAAGGATAGCTTTCCGCATAGGTTGATTTCATGTGTATCAGGTCTGTATTCGATAAATATGACATGCCCGTCTATGGTAAAATATATCAGATCTTTGTATGAACTGATAGGGTAATTTATATCGGGGCTCTCAGGTAGGTATCCGATATCGCATACACTAGCGTGATAGCCCTCTTTTTGCTTTTTAATAGAAACACAAATTCCATGTTCCTGACTGTACCATTCACCGCAAATACTACTGAGTACGGATACCGGTTTAATAGGCTCAGCATACTGGCTTTCAAAAGCTTTATCTGCCAATAACGGCATTAGAGCCGCCAGTTGCTTCATAATATTGCTCTGAGAGACAAGCAGAGTTAACAACTCTTTCGTATAGTTTTTCTTTTTAAATAATCCGAACATATTGTTTAATTTTAGTTTGTTAGTTTTTACTTCGTTTGCTTTCAGCCAACTGCTTAATGGCCAGTTCAATATTTCCACCCAACTTTTCCGCCAGTTGAAACAGTTCCAGTTTTTCTGTTTCCTCCGTCGTATAAGTCAGGTACTCTTCCATAGAAACCTCTGTCGCATACACAGCCGATTGCACCCCGCCGAGTCCGATCCAAACCTCTTTGTATTTCCGGGAAGGATCATTATCCATATTGATGGAGAGTATCTGTGCCCTTTCTTTGTCGGTAAGCCCGAGCATGGTCTGTATGGCATCGAACTTGTTCATATATTTACGTTGGTCGAGCAGTATCTTGCAGTCCGAGTTATTGATAATGGATTCCTTGACGATAGGAGAGGAGATAATATCTTCAACCTCTTGGGTCACCACGATTGCCTCTCCAAAAAACTTCCTGACGGTTTTAAAAAGGTACTTCAGATATTCTGCCATGCCCTCTTTGGAAATGGCTTTCCAAGCCTCTTCCAGCAATATTAACTTACGGACACCTTTCAATCTCCGCATCTTGTTTATAAAGGTTTCCATGATGATAATAGTGACAATCGGAAACAGAACCTTGTTATCCTTAATGTTATCCAACTCGAAGACAATGAATCGTTTACCTAAGAGATCGAGCTGCTTTTCCGAATTTAACAAATAGTCATATTCTCCTCCGCGATAATACGGCTCCAGCACATTTAAGAAATTATAGACATCAAAATCCTTTTCCCGTGTCTTTTTTTCTTCCAATATCTTTATATAGTCATCCCATATAAACTCGTAGAATGTATTGAATGAAGGAATAATGGACTTATCCGATCTTAATTTCTCCAGATAAAGGTTCACGGCATTTGAAAGGGCGACCTCTTCCGCACGTGTCGGGGATTCATCGTCGCGCTTCCATAATGTCAGGATAAGTGTCTTGACAGATTCTCTTTTTTCAATATCGAATACCCCATCATCGGTATAAAATGGATTAAAAGCAATCGGATTTTCTTCCGTGTAAGTGAAATAAACTCCGTCCTTTCCATCCGTCTTATTATTGATCAGATTGCATAGTCCGAGATAGGAATTACCAGTATCAACCAATAGGACATGTGTCCCCTGTTCATAATATTGGCGGATCATATGGTTGGTAAAAAAAGATTTGCCACTACCCGAAGGCCCTAGAATGAACTTGTTACGGTTCGTGATGATCCCGCGTTTCATAGGGAGATCGGAAATATCCAGATGTAGTGGCTTACCTGTTATCCTGTCTACCATTTTTATCCCGAAAGGAGATAATGAACTCTTATAGTTTGTTTCTTCAGTAAAAAAGCATAGGGCATGATCCAGAAAAGTATAAAAACTTTCTTCAGCGGGAAAATCCGCTTGATTGCCCGGTATGCCTGCCCAGAAAAGGGCAGGCAGGTCAACAGTGTTATGCCGGGGTTTACACTCCATTAAAGCTAACTGGGAACCGACATCATTCTTGATGCGTTTAAGTTCTTCCCTGTCATCAGCCCATGAAATAACATTGCAGTGGCAACGCACCGATGTCAAGCCGTAGCTATGTGCTTCATTGAGATACTCTTCGATCCACTCGCGATTGATCTGGTTACTTCTGCTATACCTTGATAATGAGTGCATATTACGTGCGTTCTTTTCAAATCGTCGCAGGTTCTCCTCCGGATCATCTATAAAAATATATTGATTATATAGGTGATTACACGTTAAGAGTACCCCTACAGGAGCAGCAAAGGATAACAGGCAGTCACTCCGGTCAGTAGATAGACGTTCATAACGGATATCTGTTTCCACGACTGAGGGCAGGTCATCAACATCCGAAAGCGTATGCAGACACAGGTATTTATCACCTATCCTTATCTCTCCCGCCTGAAGTTCTATATCCTGTAAACAAGTGGTATCTTCCTGTGATAAAGAGAAATATTTTTCAATAATACCTGGCTTATTATCCGTACCGACAATATCATCCTTACCTAAGTGCTCTATTTTGATGAATCCACTATCATTGATAATCCGTTCAAACTGTTCAGCCGCTTCCAGAAACTTTATCGCTGTATCTTTATCCTGTACTTCCTTCGGTACGAGAAATCCACGGCAGAGCGTATTGAAATTACTCTGCTGACGCATCCGTTCTTTGGTTGTCTTTGTCAGGAACAGGAAACAAGTGTGATTCAAGAAAGGGCGCTCATTAAAATGCCTTTCAAAAGAACGGCTTAAGAAACTCAGGTCTTCCTTTTGTACCTCCGGTTTGTAATTTTCCTGTATAAACCAGTCCTGTTTAAGGATGATCGAATAATCGGGAAGTACTTTTATTGCTTTTAGCCACGAAGCATGCATAACCTCATATTCAGCGGAGGTTACGGAAAACAGTTCCGGCAGTTCCACCTTATAGGCTACTGTCAGATCCGCATCCTTTGAGATGATACAATCCTGTTCGACCGATAACAAAGGAAATTTACTTTCCAGTGTGGCTGCTTTTAATATGTTTCTCATTGTTTTCTGGGTTTAGCGTTTTTGAATATCCGTCTGAAAGCAATACGGTTGATGATATATCGCGGATGGTTTTTCAGTGCCATTCTTTTCATCAGGCCATGTTCCCCGTATTTTTCATTCAGGTGAAAAACCGACCAGACCAGAACTGCGGCACTAATTACTCCGAAGCCTATACATACTGTCTGGCTGATGCCTATCATATACATGATGACAAACACAATGAATACCGACAGCAATCCTCCGGCAAATATGAAAAGGTACTGGCTCTTCAGCCCCTTAAATTCTGCTGGTTTTCCAATCCCTTTATTTATTGTATATTCAGCCATACTTCTTTTCTTAATAAGATTAAAGAAAGAATGAGCGCAGGATAGTGGCTGCTACAATGAGGAAGATACAGGCACCGAACCAGGATGCGGCAGTTTTTGAAGTATCGGGATCACCGGAGCTAAATTTCCCGTAAACTTTGACGCCCCCGATCAGACCGACTACGGCACCGATTGCATAGATCAACTTGGTTGCAGGATCGAAGTAAGAAGTTACCATGCTGGTAGCATCCGTAATACCCTGCATGCCGTTACCTTGTGCAAATACACCGATAACGGTAAAGAACATTGCATAAAGAAGAATGATTTTTTTCATCGCAAATAAGTTTTAATTAAACAAAAATGAATTGCGATATCAAAAATATATTGCGTAAATACTTAATATATAAGATTGTCCTTATGTGTCTGCCTATAACCGCATGTGTCCGTTCTGTGGTGTTAAATTGAGTTTGTATAATAGAGTGTTCTCTTCGACGACGATTTATCAGAAATCTGTTTTTTAAAATTCTCGGTTCTTGTGATAAGGTTTCCGGACACCGGTTGATTCTTTGATTGACAATTTTAGCATATACTTATGTAATTTTGATCTGAAATAATAAAGAGGGTGTGCCTTGCGACACGGCCCTCTTTCATGCGAGTCAAAATTCCTGTTATCAGATATATTTACTCATGTCGAAACCCTCTTGTTTCTTAGGAATGTGTAGTTCCTGTCCCTCCCCGATGCTATCCATCAGTTTTTTTGCTTTGGCAGCACATTGAGCCTGTAACATGAATATGGACATAAATCCGGTTCCCTCTATTGTCAGCAGGACATCCGCCGCTGCTTTTTCCTGTTCCGGGTTTATCATATCTGCAGATAACACATTGAATGTTTCCGTCAACTTTTCAAAGCTTACTCCTGTGGACACTTCTTCCGATACCATGTCATTCTCATGGGAAAACATTTCGGGATCTTCTTCCTCCAGCATTTTCCGGATGTCTTCAGCTGTATCCATATCGATATCATCAGGTAGTATATCCTCTTCTTCTTCCACATATACCGGCTCTGTCTCCAAGGCTACACTCAGAAAAGGTTTCTGTGATCTTAGTTTGGGTAACTCCGTGATAAATTCTGTTTTCGTTAATCCGACGATATTTTCCTTTCCTTCATGTTGAATAGCCATCCGGGGTATTGGCGCTGTTTGCAACTTGCCGGCTTTCTCTTTTTTCTTATTTTTATCCAGTCGGTATGCTTTGATATACAAAATCCGCAGTACCCGGCCAGTACAATTCAAAGAGCGGGATATTGCCTCATGGAATAGGAACAGCAATTTCTTAAGTGCTATAAGGAATACCTTCAGAGCCTGAAGTATGATAACTATGCAAATAAATAATGCTTTCATATTTTTATTTTTTATATAACCTGTTTATAAACTGAAGCACTATCTCATCGATTTGTTCCCCATATTGTTCAAAATGGTGAGCAAGGACATTGTTGATAAAACCGGCAATGCTGAAATTATCGGTAGTCTTGATTACCCTCATGATTTGCCGGTAATTTTCCTCGTCGATCTGTATGGTACTTGCCCGCCTTGGTACTATTTCCGGCCTGCATAGGAAAATATCGGAATAAGTAAGCCTGCTTCTCTTTCGCCTGTTCTTTGCCATTTCCTGGATATCCGGGTCACTATCTTCCTGTTTTGTCACCGGGGGAATATCTGCGGCGCTCTTTGTCTCTGAATCTCCGGAGGAAATGACGGAAATGACGTCTTTTTCGGGATCGGCCTTCCTCGGAATCTCCCCGGCCATCATCATTTTAATCTTCTCTTCATCGACCTGTATTCTGTCTTTTATCTTTGCCATAATTTTTATAAATTAGTGATGGAACATATTTCCTCGGCCAATTTATCCAGGTTGCTGTTTATCAAAAGCCTCCTTTCCGGGGGGAACAGGGTAGAACGGAATACACTGGGCCTGGCAGCGGATAATTCTTTGTTATACCGCTTTGTGTCGGGTATCTGCGTTTTTAGCAGATTGATTTTTTCCGCCTTCATTATTTTATTGAAATTGGCATAGAGCTCCGTATGCTCCCGCTTGTCCACTTTGTTCCAGAACATATATGCCTGCTTCAGATTTATCTTTCCGTCCAGGGCTTTCATGTATTCCCGGATAGTAAGTATAAAGGCGAGGCTGCTCTGGAGTACCCGCTTGTCGGCAGTGATCGGGATGAATATATAATCCATATTCAGTATCAGGTTGATAATCCCTGCATTGTTGACAGTACCCGGCAGGTCGAATAAGACAGCATCTATTTGTGCATCGGAGGCTCCGGTAATGCTGTATGCTTCATCCAATGCTTTTTCGGAAGCGGCTTTTACGACCGGGTAAGCTTTTTTACCATAGATATCGAACTGTTTTGCCAGCGCGATTTGTAGCTCCAGAGTTTCTTCTACGGTCTTACGGTCATCGAGCCTCATGTTGTAAATCGAATGTTGGGGAAAGTCGCTGTCGATAACCAGGATGTTCTTATCCATGTTAAAATATAAGTAACTTGACAGCAAGGTTGTTATCGCAGACTTACCGACACCTCCCTTTTGGTTGCCAATGGCAATAAATAAAGTTTCTTTTTTCATGACGTTTTTTTAAATGCATTACTACTAATTACAATTAATTCAGCCGTTTAATGGTTTAGTTACCCGGTTATTCAACGGCTGAACCGCTAAACAACAGCATCATCGGATCAGTTAGCCGTTACATGGCTACCCCATTGGATAATCGTGCTGTTTAACGATTCTATGAACCTGTTGCTAACTTATCCGGCTATTCTTTTATCTCACAGCCTTACGATACAATTACCCGACTGTCTGGCGGCTGAATATTTCAATAACCCAACCGACAGACGAATGGGTGATTGAACTATTTGCCGACTTTACGGCTAAGCTGTCGGATCGTTAACATGCCGGGCGGTGATATCCTTTAATGATTAAGCGGCCAGACTCGTAAACCGCAGAATGATTAAATAGCAGAACCACAGAAACCGGAAAACGATTGAACCGTTAAACCGCTGAATAATACACAAAAGAGCAAATAATAATCTACCCTTTGGAGAAATGGCCGTATCTGTCCGCCTGTGACCTCTTGTGTCCTACGCAAATAACTTTGTTTCAGTTTTTTATGAGTGTAACTTTGCGGGTGACATAGATTCAAAAACAAAAAATAACCCTCAGATTATGAAAAATTTGAAACTAAATAAGGTGCAGAAAGGGAAAAATCCGGAACAGACCTCGCTACCAGTCACACGATACCCGATAAAAGGTCCGGAGGTAATATGCCGGCAGGCAGATTCTGTTAGCCCCTGCTAACAGCAAGTTATGTTTTGGTCCGCCCGGAATATTTCCGGCTCCCCAAAACAAACTTGCCCAACCTGACGGTTGGGGTGGCTTTCCTCCAAAGTCGGAAAGCCTGAGTTGAAAACAGATAACAATCGGATAATAGGATGGAAACAGATAAAAAAGAAAGGAAAAAGCCGGGCAGGAAGGTCAGTGATGATCCTGCAATCTATAAATACAGCATTAAACTCAATGCTGCGGAGAACGAACAATTCTTGTCTTTGTTCCGCAAATCCGGACAAAAGAACAAGACCGCGTTTATCAAAGCGATGCTTTTCAACCGTGAGATGAAGCTTGTCGTTATCGATAAAGTGTCGAAAGACTTCTATATGAGATTGACCAATATCTATGAACAATACAGGATGATAGGGGTCAATTACAACCAGACGGTCAAGGCAATCAAGAAAAACTTCGCGGAGAAACGCGCGTTGGCAATGCTTTACCGCCTGGAAAAAGCAACGCTCCAACTGATCGGAATTACCAAGGCGGTCATTGAATTGGCGAAAGAATACGGGCAGAAATAGCCGGATAAAGAGAGTGAATGGAGTTTTATAAACCCTGACAGACAGGAAAATAGCAGTATAAATGATTGCAAAAATAGCATATGGTTCTTCAATCTATGGGGTTGTAGCATACAACCATGAGAAAGTCGAAGCAGGTACAGCCTCGGTCATGCATACCCATAACATGATCCACGATGTATCCGGCTCGCAGGCTATAAACTTCGGACTAATCCTCCGGTCATTTGAAGATTATCTGTCAGCCAACATGGCGTTAAAAACACCGGTCGCCCATTTCTCTCTAAACCCTTCCCCGGAAGATCAACTCTCGGATGAAAAGCTCGTCCTGTTGTCAGACAGTTATATGGAAAAAATGGGCTATAAGGGGCAGCCTTATATCGTATATAAACATCGTGACATCGATCGCGAACATATCCATATCGTGTCAGTACGGGTCAGGGAAAACGGGGAGAAGATAAATGACAGCTATGACTATAAACGTTCCATGCAGGCCTGCCGGGAGCTGGAGAAAGAATATGGTTTAAAACAGATAGACGATCTGGAAAAGGAAGAGTCGGTATATTATTTGAAAAAGGTTGAATATGGATGCAATGACCTGAAAAGGCAAATTTCCAATACCCTTCAAAGCTTGCTGGATGACTATCGCTTCCAGTCATTCGGAGAATTCAACGCCCTGCTTTCCTGCTATAACATCCACTGTCGGCAGGTTAAAGGGGAAGAAGCCGGCAATATGTACCGGGGAGTTATTTATAACGCAATGGATGAAGCCGGTGAACTTGCAGGCCCAGCGATCAAATCCTCCCGTATCGGAAAATTTGCAGGCTATGATGCTTTATCCCGGAAGATGGATAAGGCAGCTAAAAAGATCAAATCGGAAGGCTTTCTCGTTCCCGGAGCAAAAAAACGGATTTCTGAAGCGATGAAAAACACGAAGGATGAAAAACAGTTTTCGGAACAGCTGAAACGGAATAATATGGATGTCGTTTTCCGTAAGAACGAGACAGGCAGGATATACGGTGTGACTTTCATCGACCACAATAACAAGATCGTTTTCAACGGATCGAGGCTGGGAAAAGAATTTTCCGCAAATGTATTCAATATGTTCTTTAATGATAATCAGGTTGTTAATAAAGTAGATGTCGAAATGAGGCAACAGTTTTCCGACCCGGGCAGACAAGATATTCCGGCCTTTGGTGTACCTGCCTCCGTCGATGAAATATTCGGAGTGTTTTACCTCAATTCTTCGGCTTATGACGCTGAGGAAGAGGCTTTCAAGCAGATGCTCAGACGAAAGAAAAAACGCGGTAACAGGCGTAGGATGTAGTATAAATATATAAACCATTAAAAATAAACGATATGCAGAATGAAGATGATTTAAGAGGATTGGCAAAAGTGATGGAATTCATGCGTGCCCTGAGTATTTTATTCGCAGTGATCCATATCTACTGGTATTGCTACAGTTGTATAGTTAAATGGGGAATTAATATCGGTGTTATTGACCGGATATTACTGAACTTCCAGCATACGGCAGGATTGTTTTCCAACCTTCTATGGACAAAACTGTTCTGTGTCGTTTTCCTGGCCTTGTCCTGCTTGGGAACCAAAGGAGTCAAGAACGAGAAGATCACCTGGAATAAAATATATGTATGCTTATTTTTCGGTTTTCTGTTTTTTTTCCTGAATTGGTGGATACTAGTACTACCCTTGCCCTTGGAAGCAAATGCAAGCCTGTATATATTTACCCTGACAACAGGATATATTCTTCTCCTTGTAGCCGGGTTATGGATGAGCCGTCTGTTGAAGAACACGCTCATGGAAGATGTTTTCAATACGGAGAATGAATCCTTCATGCAGGAAACCCGCCTGATGGAAAATGAGTATTCCGTAAATCTGCCGACAAAATTTTATTATCAGCAACAATGGAATGACGGTTGGATCAATGTGGTCAATCCGTTCCGGGCAACGATTGTATTGGGGACTCCGGGTAGCGGCAAGTCCTATGCTGTCGTTAATAACTACATAAAACAACACATAAAGAAAGGATTCTCCATGTATATTTACGATTATAAGTTTGATGATCTAAGTGTTATCGCTTATAATACACTAATAAATAATATGGATTGCTACCGGGTAAAGCCTAAGTTCTATGTCATTAATTTCGATGATCCGCGAAAATCCCACCGCTGTAATCCGATTAATCCGGATTTTATGACTGACATATCGGATGCCTATGAGGCAGCCTATACGATCATGTTAAATTTAAACCGTTCCTGGATCCAGAAGCAGGGGGATTTCTTTGTCGAATCGCCTATCATCTTATTGGCTTCGATTATCTGGTTCTTGAAAATTTATGAAAAAGGAAAATATTGCACCTTTCCCCATGCCATTGAGCTCCTGAATAAAAAGTATGCCGATATTTTTACAATCCTGACCTCTTATCCTGCACTCGAAAACTACCTTTCACCCTTTATGGATGCTTGGGAAGGAGGCGCTCAGGATCAGTTGCAGGGGCAGATTGCATCGGCCAAAATACCGCTTTCCAGAATGATCTCCCCTCAGTTGTATTGGGTCATGACCGGTGATGACTTTACGCTCGATATCAATAATCCCAATGAACCGAAAGTCTTATGCGTAGGAAATAATCCGGACAGGCAGAATATTTATTCTGCAGCACTCGGGCTCTATAACAGCCGCATTGTAAAACTAATTAATAAGAAAAAGCAGTTAAAAAGTTCGGTCATTATCGATGAGCTTCCGACTATCTATTTCCGGGGATTGGATAACCTGATTGCAACTGCACGTAGTAATAAAGTTGCTGTCTGCCTGGGTTTTCAGGATTATAGCCAGCTGATACGGGACTATGGAGATAAAGAATCCAAAGTAATCCAAAATACGGTTGGGAATATATTCAGTGGACAAGTGGTCGGGGAAACAGCCAAGAACCTCTCGGAAAGGTTCGGAAAAGTCCTGCAAAAGCGCCAGTCGATGACAATAAACCGTCAGGATACCTCGACCTCGATCAGTACGCAACTCGATTCATTGATTCCAGCCTCTAAGATCTCCAACCTGACACAAGGAATGTTTGTAGGAGCAGTATCCGATAACTTTGACGAACGAATCGATCAGAAAATATTCCATGCACAAATCGTTATTGATAACGATGCTGTTAAAGAAGAGACGAGCCGGTATGTTCCTATTCCCGAAGTTGTAAACTTTATAGACAGTCAGGGTGTCGACCGGATGGAAGAACAAATCTCCTTGAATTATGACCGGGTGAGAATAGAAGTAAAAAAAATAATAGAAGATGAATTGGATCGTATTACAAAAGATCCGGAGTTGCAACATCTGATAAAGAAAGAATAGCAGACAGATACCCAATAAAAAAGGCTTTTTTTAGTTTGCACATTCCCATATACAAGGAGTGCCTTTGCGCTAGATCCCTTTGGCGAATGTATAATTTGTGTTCGTCACCGGTCAAATTCAGGCCCTTGCAGGGTATACAAAAAAATCCACACTGTGCCGGTGTGTATTTTTTTGTATAAATTTGACGATTCGAACACTCTTTTGAAGGGCCAAAGGGACATAGCATGCAAAGCCACTTCCGACGCATAACGGGAAAGGGTATAATATTGTCATGTGCAAACGGATTTTTAGGGAACAAAAGCTGCTGGCTCTTCCTCAGCATATATTTAGTGTATTTTCGCCTTCTTCTTTTGAGAGTTGCCTTTATCTTTTTTATCTGAATTATCCTTTATCCTTTTTATTTTTTATCTTTGCCTGTATATAATAAAAGAGTAAAGTATTTGCTGTTTTAGGTGCAGAACAAAAGTCGAAACAAAAAATAAAACGTACCTGAAAACAAGTGAATACTCCCTGATATTGCGGGGGGTGTTCCTGTTTGTACGTTTGGGGCTTCGACTCCCTGTTCTGCGGATAGGTGATACCTTTCCGCTTTTTATTTTTAGAAATAACAGATATACACGATGGAAAGAAATGGCTATTCCTTTCTGTTCATTTGCCGGAGGATAAGCCGTTTGAATTTCAAACGGCTTATCTGATTATATATGGTTGTGTTTATTCAACATTGCAGGATCAAAAATTCTAAATTTTAGAATACCAGGACTGAAGATGTGTGTCATCTATCTTTTCAGATATCCGTTTGTGAGGAAGTTCGCTCTTTAAATTCAAAATAGTTCCTGTATTTTTGATGTGGAAGTAAAAATGAGGAAGAACAGGGCATATAGTGTATATATTGCGTATTTATAACCAGAAACGTATGCTTGTTGATAAATAGCTTTTAATGAGCGTCTTGCCGTATTGTGAGATTTTTATATTTTTATAGAAGACGGGTCTTTTCTGCAATCAAAAATGTCTGTAATATAAATTACGGTGTCAGTAATCCTGTAAATAACCTTATACTTATTATGACCTCGCAGAATATATCGGTATTCTTTCCCTGATCTTTTTAGATTGGGTTCAACTGCTCCGGATTTAGGAAAAGCTTCTAATTGCCCGGTATTTAATATATCTTCGATAACTCGTTTAGCTGTTGTAATGTTGGTATTATCAAGCAGGTATTGATATATTAATGCAAGCTCATCGAGTGCAGGTTCAGTCCAAATAACCCTGGCCTTCACAGGCCTAATCTTTTCCGGACTTCATTCGTTGTATATACCCGTCCTTCTGTTATCGCTTTCTCAGATTTTTCAACGCGCTCCTCCAGTTCTTCCACTGTAAAACGGTTTACCGGTTTGGAGAACTTCTTAATAATTTCCTCTATCCTTTCAAGTGCGGAAGCATCGTCTACATCGGGGATATTCTCTGCGATCATTCTTTTTCTTGCTTCTAAACTTATTGTGCTCATGTCACTATATTATAAATTATTTTTACAAATATAATGACTAACGCACAGATCTACTTATTTTATATGTGAAAAATTGCTATTCAAGTTATTGATGCAGGCATTTTTATGTAAACAGAGAGACAGGCTATCCCCAACCCGCTTCCTGCTTACCCGATCTTATAAATGAATGGTTGATAGGTGAGAATAACTTTTAGCCGAGGCTCTTATTTTTTTACGGCAAAGATATCCGGCGTGTCTTGACCGGGCAGTCAAGTTCCATTTCATTTTTGAAGGAAAATCTCCACACCTTGCCTGGAGGCTGCGGGTTGTATTTTCCTTAAAAAACTTGCCTGACCCTGAACACGCCCTTTCCCGTCCTCAAAAAATAAGAGCCTGCGGCTCATAAATAGATAAATAAGGAAGAAGATGGGAAATACAGATTTGACAAGAGCCAGTGTATATGTCTGTAGACAAAAGCCGGCTGATGGAAGCTATCCTCAGGGAGTCCGGCTGGAACTGATCCACTATAAAGACATGACAGCCTTTAAGAATACCTGTAAGGAATATTTGCGTGTAACGGATAAGCAAGTCTTCTATTTCGATTATGAAAATATTCCCGGAGTATATATCTCTGAAACATGGATCTGCCCTGAATTATTTACATTGGTACGTTTCGTATCCGGCTTGCCGGAGAATGAGCAAATAGCTTTCTCAGCATGGCTGGATGTGTTTCGTCCTGATCTGGGCGAGATTGAGCCGGAGAGCCTTGAAGACAAGTTCCGCTATAGTTACGAAGGCTATTACCGGACTAAAGAGCAGTTTGGACAACATTATGCCCGGGAACGAATGTCGATCATCCCGGACGGTGAATCCGGTTTTAACCTGAAAGCATATACGTGGATGCTTTTCGACGGCATGTTTGTGTTCCGGGATGGTTATGTATTTAAGAATACTTGAAGGATCATTGGATCCATATTACTAACAATAAAAACAAATAAGTATGTTTCAAAATTTTTATGACATGATGGATGAAGGACAGATCCTGTCCATTTCCCTGATGAAAAAAGGCGGAAAGCTGGTAGTCTGTATCCTTCCACGCTCGGAAAAAGTAAAGGATGAGGCTCAAAATCATTTTACACCTTTGAACCTGGAGGGTACTCCGGAAGAACTTAATGCCGGATTTATAACGGCTATTTCCAATCCTGTAAGGAAAGTATCGGGCATGTTGAAGAATATGGCTGATTTTGAGGAAAAAACGGAGAAAGCTGCTGCGGAATCCAAGGCATTGAAGGAGAAGAACGATAAGGTCAATAAAATGATTAAGGATGCCGAGGCATTGGAAAAGGATAAACCGAAGGAAGCGTTGACTGCTTATAATAAGGTACTTGAACTGGATAAATACAACCAGAAAATCATCAGTAAGATTGCCGCGCTTCAGGAAAAGACTATGCAGGGAAACCTGTTTGCCGCAGAGTCGGACTCAACCGCTACAGTAAAAGAGGCCGATATTCAACCTGTTGTGCCACAGTACGGATTATCCGCAGAAATTGAACCTGTGGCAGGGAATAATACCACAGGAGCAGCCGTTTCAGCCGTAGATATGTTCGAACAGGTTCTTAAGAATAATGAACCGGTCGCCCAAGAGAAGAAATCCGCAGACGCTGCCCCGGCTATGGGCGGTATGACCCCTGAAATGCTCGCTCAGTTCCAACAGTTTATGGCTTTCCAACAGCAACAAGGTAACAACAATAATCAATAATTAAAAATACAAAGAATTATGGCATTGGAAATAAAAGAAATAGAACGTGAGTTCCGTATAGAAGAAAGCGGTGTCGTCATATCCGACCCGAATCCTGAAATGACGGTGGAGAATGTGCAGTTGTTTTATTCATCCCTCTATCCCGAATTAACAACGGCAACGGTTAAAGGCCCCGAATACAAGGATGATAAGTATGTCTATCTGTTTACAAGTGTAATCGGAACTAAAGGATGAGACGATGTTCACAACAGCTATCGAAGATGCCCGCAAAGATCGGGCAGATTTTCCTTCAGGAGTACAAGCGGAAGGATATAAAGCGGGGAGTAAATACCGTAAAAAGACAAAAGGCAGGGTCAGAAAATCAAACAATGGTTTTCTGACCGTTGTTTTTAACCCCTTTCCCATAGGTGACTTTAACCCTCTTTTTTCAGAGGAAAACTACAAGCACCTGTATGAATCGGTACTTGCATATGGACGCCTGCTCGGATGCTCAAAGCCCTTGCTGTACGATCCGATGGATTTTGAACCTTTATACGGCTACCTGAGTGATATCCTTCCGAAGAATCAGGAATGCCGTATAAGCGCTGAAGAAGATGATCGCCTGCGCCTGTGGGTGTTTGATACCGAGCATGAGGATCATACACTCTACTATCTGCCATGCAGTATAATCACCCGGTCTGAAGGCGTTTTCCGGGATATACTGGTTTCTTTTTTCGCTTTTTTACAACAGAAACAGCATTTGACACCCCTTGGTGAAAGCATGTATTTTGAATATATTAGGGAGGAATTTTATTCTACCGACGAGGCGGATCTGGATGAAGACTGGGTGGAACTGCTCAAGCGTTATTTCGAAGGTGATATAGGTGAGATACTGGAACTGATCAAAAAGAAACCTGAATATTCTTTGCGGAAGCTTAGGCAAATGCTGGCGGGATTCACACCCGGAAACTCTCGGGAACAAAAAATAAAGGAACTGATAGGGGAGGGGCTGAAATATTTATCACGGAAAGGATCAATACGCACTTATGCCATTCCGCCGGAAGTAGATGAGGACTATGCTTGGCCGATTGAGATCGATAATGTGATCCAGATTATCTATGACTCGGATGCCGTTAATGAGAGCCAGGCGAAATTCTATAATGAAATGGCACAGGAGTCGGGCTTCGAATTTATCAGCGGTGGATGGATGGAAATTACCCCGCAGACAACAGGCTTACTAAAGATAAATAACTATGTACGGGATTTTATGAACTGGTTAAACAGATTAAACGATGAGTTATACTACGCGTGATTTATTGGATTTATCGAAAGAAAATTCTTTCTATCCTTTTATGGCTATGGTTGCCTATAAGAACCCCCTGGATGAGGTCTATATCGAATCCCATAACATCAATTCGAAAGGCCGGATGCTGGCAGGCGTGCCCTTGTCCAAGGCCTGTATCACGGAATTGGCAGGGTCATTCTCTGAGGAACAGTCTGTCACGCCTCATGGTGTCTTGCCCGCCAATATGCTGTATTTCGATAGCCGTATCGGATATCGAAAGTATATCTGGTATAATCCGCCCCGGAAGCAGATGATGTTTTTCCATAAGAAACTGCATATCCCTAACGGAGAATACCATATACCCGGTATCGTCTATGTCGTCAAGGAAGATCGTCTGAACCTGTTCGCTTTTACAGGGAATAAACTCAAAGATAAACTTTATAAAGCCCCTTTTTTCAATACGACCAACGGCAGTGTTTGTCTGGGAAATGCGAAGATCGAGTATCCCGAAAATCCAACTTTTACTGACCTTATCAATTATTGGGAGAAAAAGTTCTGGCTGACCGAGTTTACCCATTTGGGAGGAAGCATGAACCCGACAAAAGACAACCTGGTACAGGTGACGAAGGATTCCGTTCAATCATTCGATTACGGACAGTTGACAGAAATGGATATTACCCTAAAAAAACTATTGAAATGAAAAGACATATTGTACCTAATTACCTGTTGAACCCTTCGCATCCGGTAACAGTAAACCTGATCGGTTGCGGAGGAACCGGATCCCAGGTACTGACCTGCCTGGGGCGGATCAGTCACAGTTTGCAGCAGTTGGGACATCCCGGACTTCATGTTATAACTTATGACGCGGATACGGTCAGTTCTTCGAATGTAGGACGGCAATTGTTTCCGGAAGACGATCTCGGATTGAATAAGGCCATTGTGTTGACTACACGTATCAACCGTTTTTTCGGTACTTCATGGGAAGCAGTTCCGGAGTTCTTTACAGAGGAATCGGCTGTGAGTTGTAACATTACTATCAGTTGTGTGGATATGCTTAGATCCCGCCTGGAGATAGAAAAAGTCTTGAAAAAATCGGAGAAGAAATATAAGAACGACGAGCCCTACCTCTATCCTTATTATTGGCTCGATTTCGGCAATACGACGGATTCGGGACAAGTTGTACTAGGTACTTTAGCGGAACTGGAACAGCCTTCGTCAAAGAAATATGAGACAATAGCGAAACTACCCTTGTTCACAGAACGCTTTGATGTGACAAAGATCAATGAGAAGGACTCCGGGCCGTCCTGTTCGTTAGCTGAGGCTCTCAGGAAGCAAAACTTGTTTATCAATTCATCTCTTGCTCAACTGGGATGTGATCTTATCTGGCGGATGTTTTCCGAAGGGATGCTGGATAGAGCCGGCTTATTTTTAAACCTGAAACTGATGAGTTCGAATCCGATACATTTATAAATTAAATGGATAAAAGTATAATTACATGTTTTCAGGTGATAGAATTGCCGGGCAGAGTAATTATTGGTTTTCTAACAGATTATTTATTATGAAGTATTCATAAAATAAAGAATAAGAGGAATAAAATTTCCTCTACTGAAATGAAATAATGAATTTTTATTATCCAGATTTTTCGGTCTTTTCAGTTTATTCGGGAAGTTAAACCGAACAGTGTAAAATTGGAAGCAGACATAATTTGAAAGTACTCACAAGTAGTTTATGTGTTAACAGTGATTATCCTTGCGAAAGGAATATTTTCTTTTTTTTGAAGTCATCTGTTCACCGGATATTTCCTGTTGGATTGGTTTTAATCGTATATCACTAACTGTCATGAAATTAAAATGTTAATTGTAGTTTCATCGTCGTGATCAGAGGATAACGCATTTTGGACTTAGGGTACGCTATAAAGGTATTTCCCCATTATTTTTGATTTCATCATAGAAGAACACCATTCTGAAACCAAAAAGAAACTAAAAAACGGATCTTTCATAATTTAAATATTTACCATATTCTTTTTTCATAGGCTGTTTTTATTAAGTAAAAAATATGATTTTCTTTATCTCTCGGCGCATACCATATTCCTTATGTTTTGTTTGAGGAACAAAATATCTAAAATCCTTATCATCATCATTTGCCTTTTTATTAAATACTCCGTTTTTCTTTTCTTGTTTTAATATTAGGGGAAATACCTTTTTTATCTGTTCTATATTCTATTCCCGATAAGTCTATAGAGAGTTATGTGGTAAAAGGAAACCGGCAAGCATAATCTATTCATCCATTTTGAATTGGATTGCTTTTAGTACCCGCTTGCTGTTCCGCCTCTATTTAATATGCGGATCCCATGTTCTTTAGTTTCTATAGCTAAAGCCTCTGATTCACAATGTGCTTTTTTATTCTGAAGGATGTGGATATATAATATTTATACCTTCCTGTGACCGTTTTAACCTTTGGTTGCATTAGATTCATAATCATTATTTTATAATGAGAATTTATCAAAGGGATTTAATCCCTTAGCTTAAAGTAATCCTTGCTGAATGTCAAGTAAAAGTTAAATACTTCGAGACCTTTTATTTTAGAAAAGAGTGTTTATCCGGATAATGAAATCTTGTATTCTTCGCCCATCATGGGTTATGAATTTTGTCGGAATAATACGCTACTTACTTTTCTTTATCATAATTGTAGATTATTGCTATATTCGATTCGGTATGGCTACACCGGAATTATCCTTTAAAGTAAAATATTATATACATTAACTGTATGTTATTATAATGTTAATATAAACTTACTGTTTGTTATATTGTTGATATACAGTAATGTTTTAATTAAATATATAAATGGAATGCTACTCCGATTTGTAGCAAAGGTTCATAAATCATATCTAAAAGTTTATATTGTGATGTTTTTTCGATTAATTCGTTGTGTCTTGCTTTGATCCTTTCACCTATATGCTATTGTTTATTTTGCGGAGTTGCGTCAACGATGTAGAAATTTTGATTGCCGATACAACAAGTAAAATTCTTACCCGGTAGTTCCCGATGATAAAGCAACTTTCTTCTCCTACTGCACTACGGATTAATAAAAGAATATCTGTATTTGTATTGAAGAATTTCGTTTGGTAAGCTAAAGTTCATCGAATAAAACTTTTACAGCCAGGTCGTACGCTGCATGATCAGCGACACCATCGCTGATCAGTTCATGGTACAGACTGAAAGATTCATCTGTGCGGGAAGAAAGGAAAGGCCTATCATCCGAAAGATCCGGATGGTAAGCCTTCAGGTAGTTTTGAAGTATATCTTCAAAATAAGTGCGGTTATAAGGTGCTAAGATGCCTTTCATTTTTTATCAGGGAACTTAAATACCGGTTTGAAAAACTTGTCCAGAGCAATATGTGCCTCAAATTCCTTTCCTTTCTTGTTTTTGAATCCCTTGATCAGTGAGGTTTTACCTTTTACTAATAAGTCTTTTATCTCTTCATCATTCAGTATTTTACCACAGATTTCCCGATATATGATAAACCTGCATTGGGTATAATTGCATTTGGCAACCTCTTTGAAGACCGTCACCTTTCCCAGACGGCATTTGGGACAGATATATTCAGTTCCGCAGACGGCATTCTCGGCCTGCATAACACTGATTATCTCACTGACAGCCTGTTTGGTATAAACTTTGATGCCCCCCATAAACGAGTTCAGGTAATCGGGTTGCGATTCAATCTGTAGCAGGGCCTGTTCCCATGAGGCCGTCAATTCTGCATCGGCGATCCGCATCGCCTTGACGGCATTATATAAAGCCGTCCCTTTTTTAGTCGGTATCAGGCTCTTGTTATGCCGTTCGATATATCCGCGGGAGAATAGGGTTTCTATGATGGCTGCGCGTGTTGCCGGAGTCCCTATTCCGCATTCTTTCAATGCAGCTTTTAATTCTTTGTTTTCAATATCTTTTCCTGCCGTCTCCATTGCAGTAAGTAATCCGGCTTCCGTAAACAAGGGTTTAGCTTTTGTTTTTTTCTGAACGAGGTTATGGCTTTCGATCGTGAGATATTCACCCTCCATCAATACCGGGAGCCTTTGATTTTCGACTTCACTGTCTTCTTCCTCTTCATGAACGGAATCGAATACCGCTTTCCAGCCTTTTTCCCTGATTGTCCATCCACGGGCGGTAAAGATGATATCATCGCAACAGAGTTCAACATCCGTCACATCTTTTGTACATGGCTTGGAGAATGCTTCCAGTACCCTTCCGGCAATTAAATCATAAATAAGGGTTTCTTCTTCATTGATCCTTGAAGGCCGGATTCCGGTGATAAGCAGGGCATGGTGATCCGTTACTTTCTTCGCATTGACAGCGTTTCTGTTCAGCTTCATTACAGACAATATCCTGGCATAACTGCTGAAAAGTTTGTATGTCGTCAGTGAATTAATGAGTGAGGGTAGGGTCGCAAAGATATCGTCTGGAATATACCTGCTGCCTGTTCTGGGATAAGTAATGAGTTTACGCTCATAAAGGCCTTGTGCCAGAGTTAGTGTTTTATCCGCGCTGAACCCATAGCGGATATTCGCTGTTTTTTGTAGGCTCGCCAGATCATGCAATAGCGGCGGCTGCTCTTTTGTTTCTTTACATTCTATCCGAGAGACTTTTGCCAGCGGTGATTTTTTCAGCCTTTTATAAAGCTCCTCCGCTTCTTGCTGGACAAAGAAAGAGTCTTTGGCTTTTACCTGAAATACGGCATCTTCCTTTTTTACGTGTAAGACTGCCTGCCAGAAAGGCTGTGGTGTAAATCCCGTATTTTCGTTATAACGTTTACAGATCAGGGCCAGGGTAGGAGTCTGTACTCTTCCCAGAGAGTGGTTTGCGTTTCCGGAACTGAGTGCCAGGGCCCGGCTGGAGTTAATACCTAAAAGCCAGTCAGCTTTGCTTCGTGTTTCAGCAGCAAGGAACAGGTTGTCGTAACTGTTTCCGTCTTTCAGGTTATCCAGTCCTTCTTGGATGGCGGTATCCGTTAATGAACTTATCCAGAGACGGGAGAACGGTTTTTTACACTTCAGGTATTTATATATGTACCTGAAGATGAGTTCACCTTCGCGCCCTGCATCTGTTGCCACAATGATTTTATCACATTTTGAAAATACGGACTTAATTACCTCCAGTTGTTTTTTTGCATTGCCATCCGTCCTGTATCCGTTTTTTGATTTTACCTTTCGGATAATAAGCTTAAAGGGATCGGGTATAAAAGGTAAGGCTTCGGTGGTATTCGGAAAATTGTAATCTTCCGGCAGGGCCAGTGATACCAGGTGTCCGTAAGCCCATGTCACCATATAGCCTTTTCCCTGGATAAATCCTTCTTTTTTATCGTTTACCCCCAATACCCGTGCAATATCCCGTGCGACGCTCGGTTTTTCCGCTATTATTGCTATCATAGTTCTTAATTGGATTATTACAAGGCTCTCCTTTATCTATGGGAGAGCCTTGTTAGCTGAATATTAATTGCTTGCAACATAATCGGGGGATATCCCGATAATTTCCACGACAGGACTTTCCCCCTGTTGGACCACCTGTAAGGTAGCATCCAGGTCAACATCTACTCCAAGCAGCATCAGGTGCAGATTGATAACATCGGTTTTTTCTCCCCTGAGAAGTTTATCGAGATTACCACTTTTTTCCAGGTCGTCTTTATAGATATTGATGGCGGCCAGTTCATCCCATTTGATATCTTCCTGTCTGTAAATATGGCCTTCTTTTGAATTTTTGTTCATTTCAGTTATTTTTATTCATAAAACATTTAAAAAATAGGCACTCATCCTGTTACATTTTAGGGCCTCTCGATTTTTTAGGTTTCTGTTCCTTTTGTTCTTTCTCTTCTTTTGCCTCGTTCTGTTTTTGTCCCGCTTGCTGTTTGGTATCATTACTTTGAGCAGTTCTCGGCTTGTCGGGATCCTCTTTGTAATAATCGAGTTGTCCCTGATTTTGATTTACTTTGACGTAAGAAGAAAATTCGTTCCCGTCAAAACCTTTCATGCCTTCTACCAGAACAGCCTTTCCATCCTGAAGCTGTGCCCTTTGGGTAACATTGAGCGTGACACCGAATACCTCAGGGGGTATCTTAAACTGTTCCCGTTGGGCAAATCCATCGGGCGTATTGCTGTAACTCAACCGGCCTGTTTCGGTATCAGCCTTGATGTAAGATGAGAATTCCTCACCTTTTCGGTTGACCATGCCATCCAGGAAAATATGCGTTCCCCTTCTGAGTGTATCCCGCTCTTCCCCTGTTAACTCGACTCCTCCGATTTGTTTTGGGATATATATTTCCCTTGCACCTTCCGGTGAATCGGGGTTGTAGCGTGTATATGCCAGATTTCCCGTTGCTTCGTCCCGCTTGATGAACGATGAGAACAGTTCTCCGTCTTTACGCTTCATATCTTCTATGAAAATAGCTTTGCCTTCGGACAGATCTTTATTTTGTTGTGGACTGAGCTCCACCCCTCCGATGATCTGATTGTTTCGCTGGCCGTCATTCGGGAAGATATACTCAATACCTCTCCTGTCCGCGTTGAGTTGGATATCCGCGCTGAATTCCTTGCCGTTGTTGGAAACCATGCCGTCCAGATGGATCTTTTTGCCTTCCCGTAAGTCGGCGATATCCTGCTGGGTTAAGGTTACCCCTTTAATCGTTTCCTGTATATTTATTGTATCAGCTCTGGCCGCTACCAATTCATTGGTCAGCTTATCGACGCTGATCAGGTAAGGATGGTATTCGTTATCACGGCCTTTTAGTTCGACAGCCCTTCCCATATTTCCGGATTCACGCAGGTTCTTTTTGTCCTCTTCCGAGAAGATGTGCCCGAAGAAAGGCCTTTGCAGTTGCGGTTCCTGACGCAGTCCATGGACTGCAAGCACAACAGGCCCCCCTTTGGATTGCTGGAATGATAAGCGGGCATCTGCTTTGATCACAGCAGCTCCCATATTCAGGGATACAGGTACTAACTGTGATGTTTTGTAGCCTTTGAGCATACTGTCGAGTAAGCCTCTGTCCTTGAGATATTCCCGGGATACCCCGAAGCCTTCGATCGACTTCCAGTCGATCATCGATTCGTTAAAACGTTGTCTGTCCTGACCTTGATCCGGTTGATCCGGTTGTGCTGCTTTAGTTGTTGCGGCACTTTGTTCATTTTTTGCCATAATTTCTGAATTTTGATTATTGTTATTGATTAGTTGCTTTGCAACCTGGGGATTATCTATCCGGTATCTGTCCGCGAAATCTTCAGCCTGCGGTGACCGCTCGGACTTAAGTAATTCTTTAAAAAGACTGACCGTACTTTTGATATCGGAGAATACTTTTAATGGGACTCTGAGTATTTCAAAGCGTGTAGGGTCACGCGCTTGACTGTAAAAATTTTTAACCGCCGTGATTGCGATATCAAGCGCATCGGAGTTGTGGCCTACCTGCATGAACTCATTTTGCCTTTCTTTTGTAGCCGGAACGGTTTTGAGCTTTCCATCCTTACCGATATCCTTGACTGCTTCTACAGTTTTGCCTTTTTTGTCAATGAGCAGCAGTATGTCTGATAATTGCTCATTGGACAATCTTTCTCTTATTTCATTGTTGTTCGTTTTCTCCGCCATATGAATCAACCTTTTTTGATAAATAAATATTTTCGGGTTAAAAATAGGCGATTTTATTTTACAAAAACCAGATATACAGCATGTTGTCCTTATGTGTCCTTGCGTGTCCGCATGTTTCCCCTTCTGTGTAATTTTCTTAGTCTGTGGAGATCATCTTGAAAGAAAAATGATAAACGAAACTGTCATTTTTTTCATCAGGCGAAGATATAGTACGTCCTTAAGGAACAGACAAGGTCACAGCCCTCCGGGTTTCCGGTGAAATCTCCACCCTGAAGGGTTGTATTTCACCGGGAAAACCTTGCCTTTCCGGGACGCACCATCTTCCCGCCTTTCTGAACTAAAAATGACAGTCATATGGCATATAACAGAAAGAAACATTTGCAGGAAAATATACTTGCAATACGAACTGCCTTTGAATTACAGGAAAGCGGGCAGGAACCAACGGCGGAACAGCTGGGCGTACTGAAGCGTTACAGCGGGTTCGGAGGGTTGAAGTGTATCCTGAAGCCTTGTGTAAACAGTACGGACAGGGATAGTTGGAATAAATCCGAACAGGATCTGTTCGATGATACGGTGCTGTTGCATGAAGAAATAAGAAAGCATTGCAGAGATGAAACCGGGTATACGAGTTTCATGGACAGTCTTAAGCATTCGGTTTTGTCTGCATTTTACACCCCGGAAGAAGTCACCGGTGCGCTGGCCCGGACGCTGCATTCGTTTGGGATAGGAATAAAAACCGTCCTGGATCCGAGTGCCGGTACGGGGGCTTTTGGAGGATCGTTCGGAATCTTTGGTGCAGGGGTAACCTGTTTTGAAAAGGATTACCTGACCGGTATGATACTGGGATTATTACATCCCGAAGCATCGGTTTATACCCAAGGGTTTGAGACGATTGACAACGACTATGCCGGCACATTCGATGTGGTGACATCGAACATTCCTTTTGGAGACTACAGGGTTTATGATCCGGTATTTTCGGACAGTAAAGATGAAATCCGGCACAAATCGTGTAAGGCGATCCATACTTACTTTTTCATGAAAGCAACCGATATGGTTCGTGAAGGAGGCATTATTGCCTTTATCAGCTCCAGCCGCCTGATGGATTCTCCCGGCAACCGCCCGGTGAGGCAATGGCTGATGGAACGTTGCAGGCTTGTATCGGCGATTCGTTTACCGAACGACCTGTTTAAAGAAATAGCGAATACAGAAGCCGGCAGTGACCTGATAATCCTACAAAAACATACACTAAAAGAGACTATGACATTCCGTGAATCGGCTTTCACGGAATCCAGGATGTTAAGTAACGGTTGTAGTATCAATAATTATTTCATGGATTTCAGCCGTGTGATACATACCCGGTTGGATGTAGGTACAGATCAATACGGAAAGCCCGGCATTAATTTCTATTATGAAAAGGATATGTCGGAATTAGGTAAGCTCTTACAATGCTGGCTGGAAGAAGATTGCCGGACAAATCTGGATTTGGATCTATACAAAGAATATGCTTGCCCTGAAAATGCGGATATGCCGGATACGGATGTAACAGATGAATCGGAGGAGCCTGAGCCTGTAATCAGCCTGTATGATTTATTCGGTATTCCGGAAGAAGAACGCACCCAAACCTGTGTCAGACAGAAGCCGGTAGGACAGAAGGAGGGTGTCGGCATACAGGTTTCTGATCTGGAAGATCCTTTTAAAGTGCTGAAGAATAGTAAAAATCCCCGGGTTTATAAAGGGGACATAGAAGGGTTTTATGTGGAAGGTACATTATTGCAATATCAGGGGCAAACAGGCTATCTGGGCATAAAGAAAGAGAAGAAAAAAGATCGGGAGATTATTACGTATTATTTCAATCCGGTAGATGTGTCTTATGCCCAGTCGCTGCGTGTCAAAGACTATATTCCCCTGCGTGATGCCTATTTTCAATTATTCAATTATGAATATGACAACAAATGTGCCGGACCTCATTTACGAAACGTACTGAATGAACAATACGAAACATTTTGTGCGAAGCACGGGGATCTGAACGATAAGGAAAATTACCGCCTGATTATTCTCGATAAGACCGGGCAGGATGTATTGGCATTGGAATCTTATGTAAACGGTCATAAGACGTTAGCCGATATATTCAGGGAGCCTGTTTCCTTCAGTACCAAGGGAAAGCTGATCGCAGCAAGAGCCGATGAAGCCCTTGCCTCTTCCCTGAACATCTATGGTTATCCTCATTTGCAACACATGTCCTCGGTGTCGGACAAGACACCGGAAGAATTACTGGATGAACTTAAAGGCATTCTGTATTATAACCCCTTGTTGCAGAGGCATGAAATATCCGCTCATTTTATAGCGGGGGATGTGTTGGTTAAATCCGAAGAGGTTGAAGAGTATATCGTTTCGAACCCCGATGCACCGGACATCGAAGCCAGTAAAGAATCATTAAAAGTGCTGAAAGATGCGATTCCCGAGCCGATACCCTTTTCCGATTTATTCCTGAACCTGGGTGAGCGCTGGGTGCCGGAAGATGTCTATAACAGCTTTGCTACGGAAATTTTCGGGACGGATGTTCAGATCAATTATTTTGTCGACCTGGATAATTTCAATATAAATGCAGAAAGTGAAAGTACGATCAACATTACGGAAAAATATGCCGTTAACCCGGCAGACAGTGATAAACTCAACGGGCTGAAGTTGTTTTCCCATGCTTTATTAAATACAATACCCAAAATAACAAAAGGCTCGGGACGTTACAATGCAGATGGTAAAGAGATCAGGGTTGCAGATACAGAAGCCATCCAGCAGGCAAATACCAAGATCGATGAGATCAGGGCCGCCTTTACCGACTGGTTGCAAACCCGTCCTGTTGAGGAGAAAGATAAGCTGGCGGCCTTGTATAACCGGAAATTTAACTCCCGTGTCATACCAAAATATGATGGTAAATTCCAGACCTTTCCGGATTTGCAACTTAAAGCGTTAGCGATAGAACGTCCCTATGACAGCCAGTACGATACGGTCTGGATGCTCAAGTCCAATTTCGGAGGGATAGTCGATCATGAGGTAGGTGCAGGGAAAACACTAACCGTTTGTATCACAGCTCATGAAATGAAACGTCTGAAGATGATACATAAGCCTTTAATCATCGGCAAGAAAGGAAATATCTTCGAGATAGCGGCTACCTATGCCAGAGTGTATCCGAATGATAAGATACTGTATCCGTCTGAAAAAGATTTCGAACCGGAGAACCGCAAGCGATTGTTTAACCGGATAAAGAATAATAACTGGGATGTGATCATTATGACCCACGACCAGTTTTTCAAGATCCCTCAATCCCTGGAGGTGCAGTTCGATATTTTTCAGAAGGAGCTTGATTCGGTCGTTGAAAACCTGCGTGTAGCCGAACGCCTGTCCGGTAAGAGCGCATCGAATGCGATGTTGAAAGGCCTGATCAAGCGGCAGGAAAACCTGGAAGCTACACTGAGTGAACTCTATAATAAGATGCAAAAGCGCAGGGATGCGGAGATTGTCGATTTTAAGACGATGGGTATAGATCACATCTATATTGATGAGTCACACGTCTTCAAGAACCTTCGTTTTGATACCCGTTGTCGGAATGTTGCCGGTCTGGGTGATCCCAAAGGCAGCCAGCGGGCGTTGAACCTGTTGTTCGCTATCCGGACAATGCAGGATAAGTTCGACCGGGATTTGTGCACTACTTTCCTGAGCGGGACAACCATCAGTAACTCTTTGGTTGAACTGTATCTGATCTTCAAATATTTGAGTCCAAGGGCACTTGAAGTACAGGGTATCCGTACATTCGATGCCTGGGCGGCAGTATATGCCATGAAAACATCGGACTATGAGTTTACGGTAACCGGAGAGATCAAATCGAAAGAGCGCTTCCGTTATTTCAAGAACGTACCTGAGCTGGCTAAATTTTACATGGAGATCTGTGACTACCGGACAGCTAAAGATGTAAATATTGTGCGTCCCGAAAACAATGTGATCCTCTATACAGTCCGGCAGACTCCCGAACAGGCTGAATTCCAACAGAACCTGATTGACTTTGCCCGGACAGGAGAAGGAAAATACATCGGGCGTCCGGAGAAAGATTACAGCGATTCGCGTTCCGGGCGTATGCTGGTTGTAACGGATCTGGCAAGGAAAGCGGCGATAGATATGCGGCTGATAGATGCGGAGAAATACCGTGACCATCCGGATAATAAACTATCACAGGCAGCCAGAAAAATCACAGAATATTATTATAAATACGATGAACAGAAAGGTACACAGTTTGTGTTTTCCGATATCGGAACCTATAAGCCGGATAAATGGGATGTATACTCGGAACTGAAAAAGAAACTGGTTGAAGAGTACCATCTGCCGGCCGGTGAGATCCGCTTTATACAGGAGGCTCCCGGCATGCGCCAGCGGGAACAGATGATCGCTGATTTCCGGATAGGGAAGATAAGGGTACTGATAGGGCATACCGAGAGTTTGGGAACCGGAGTCGATGCGCCGCAAAAATGTGTGGCGGTACATAACCTGAGCATGCCTTGGACACCGAAAGATCTTGATCAACGGAGTGGAAGGGGAGCACGTAAAGGTAATGAGGTCGCGCGCTTGTTTGCAGGAAATAAAGTGGATAACTATATGTATGCGGCAGAGGGTAGCCTCGACACCTATATGTTTAACCTGCTGGAGAACAAACAGACTTTTATTACGCAGTTAAAAACCAATTCGCTGGGAACACGTATTATCGATGAAGGAGCAATGGACGGGGAAGGCAATATGAATTATTCCGAATTTGTAGCCATCCTCTCAGGAAACAGCGATTTACTGGAGAGGGCTAAGCTGGAGAGAAAAGTAATGGCATTGGAAAGTGAGTTCAGAAGCCACAACAAACAAAATGATACGACAGCATGGAAGATAAAATATATAACAGGAGAAATAGAGAAAGACACACTCCGGTTACAAGGAATAGAAGAAGACTGGAAATATATTAATACTCATCTTCCGCTAAATGCGGAGGGAGTACGACCTAATCCGCTGATACTTGATAATTTTGATTATAACGATGATTTGGAAGCTGTCGGGTTGGAATTAGTCAGGATGAACAGATTTAAAGATACGCTGGGGCATTATGAGAAAGTCGGCTCCCTATTAAAATTCGATATCCTTGTCAAAACCGACAGGATTGATGAAAAACGCTATAACCGTTTCTATATTGAAGGGGCATGTAAATATTCTTATAATTCCGGGCATCTGGCCGATACGCCCGAACTGGCAGTAACTAATTTTATCCGGGCTTTTGGCAGGATACCTGACCTGATGGTAAAAATGGCAGCGGAGATTAAAGAACAACAAAAGAATATAGCTGCAATGCAGGAGATAGTTAACACCCCATGGCGTAAAGAGTCGGAACTGCGGCAGATGAAAATAGACCTTGCGGCACTGGAGCGTAAAATACAGAGCGAGCTGGAAGCAATTGGAAAACCTGAAAATATAAATGATACGGTAGAGGTAACGGAAGAAGTTGCCATATGAAGAAAGGATTACTTCTGATCCTGTAAAGCAGACCGGGACATAATACAAGGAGCCTATTTTAATAATCCCTTTGATTTAACCTGGCCCTGGCAACCGAGAGGATAAAGTAAAATGCGGCGGTTAGAATTGCTGCAATGGCAAAAGGCCCGGCATAATGGTAGAGAACAATAATAAAAGTAATTGTTCCGAGCAGGTAAATACAGGCACTGGATAAAGCCGCTCTCCAATGGGGGCGGCTCTGGTAAAATATCAGTATGACCTGGACTAATTGTGCCGCAAAGAGAAAGTATACGATATAGTTTATATACTTTGTATCAAGGAAAAAGCTGCAAACGATTATTCCTATTACAGCCAATGTATATGAATAGAGTCCGATATTGTAATTTATTGTCTGCTCCCCCGGCTTCAGCTCATCCAGAAGGATTCTGAATACGCCGTATTGATTCAATAAGACCAATGTAAGGAGTATGAATCCTCCGATCGTTTTCCATATTCCGATTTGATTATAATCCAAAAACCAGTTGTAATTCTCTGTCGTAAAGAGATAATATATCTCTGTGATGCAAAGAACAGAAAACAAAATGGCTTTAACTGCAAGCACCGGTTTGTCCGGATAATACCTGAACAGATGTAAGACAACGGATACTCCGAGAATGATATAGATTAAAAACATGCTAGAGGATTATAGGGTTGATCGCAAAACAGAATTTTCAAAAATACATATTTTCTGATTAAAATCGTTTTTCTATAATCATAATTTTCAGGTAAATATGGCCTGATATAAAAAACAGACGGATTGGGTTGCAAATATACCTGGGTGGATGAACTATGTTCGGGAAGCGCAGGCAACTCAATAAACAGTTGGCTAAGCGCGGTTTCCTGTTCTTCGAACTTATATAAAGTTATCACATATGATTAATAGGGGATGAGTTAAGCCGAGGAAATACTTTCGCCAGGAGGTTGCATTTCTGCTGATATTGTCTCCGCTTATTCATCAGGCAAGTTATTGTAGCGGTTTTACGTGCGGGCAAGGTCTGCCTTGCGGCGTTTACGGGAAAAATCTCCACCCTGAAGGGTTGTATTTTTCCGTAAAACCTTGCCTGCCCGTACCACTACAAATTTTTTCGCCTGTGAATAAACGGATACTCTTTACGGTATCCATTGTGTAAAATTAAAATGCAGATTATGGAAGTATTAGCAAAATCCCGAAAAAAGGAAAAACAGTTTTATGTAGTTCAAAATGCCTTAATGGTATCTTTCAGGGATACTCATTTTGAGCTTGATGCCGGATATGACCGGGATTATTATGTGATCCGGATTAATTATACGGATGGAGCATCTCTTAGCCGGGTAAAAAACGCAGTCAGGGCATTTAACTGTCCGTCCAACCCCGGTATAAATTTTCAAGGGACCAGAGTTGAAGTAAAAAGGACGATGAGTGCAGGAGTAAAAAAACAACTATTGAACGAACTCAAGACTATTTTTAAACTGAAAACCTTACCTGAAGAATCCGATTGGTTTGAGCCAATCAAAGGTACAGTCGGTAACTACATGGATAAGATATTCAGTATGCGGGATTTTAATTAACTCTAAAAAAAATAAATGATGATACAGGAATACTACATGCTGAAATTCAGGGAAGAATCAGCTGTCGAAAAAATGAAGTCACTAATAGAAAGGGCTGTTATGGGAAATAACGGACGTATAACCTTTGAAAAAGAGGAGGATGATGACGATTACCCTTTGACAACCATCTTATCTGGCCGTAAGGATATCTATTTCATTTCCATTACGGACGTGTATCTCGATAATGGAGGCCTTATCTATGCCGATGGACTGGACGATGATAGCTGTTGCCACAAGACGGGATTTAAGATAGAAGCGGAGCACTACTCCGACATCCTTTTTTTTATCGCTTATGTCATGGGATGGAATAAAAACGGTACGGATGCACAGGCTGTCAGAGATGCGATTAATTCTGATATTATGGAAATGGCCTGCGAATTAGCCGAAAAAGAGATGGTCGACAAACACAATTGGCTGCCCGAAGCCTTTATGGATGAGTCCGGAGAAAACTACACGGAAGATTTTCAGGACGAATTCGATCCCCTCTATGATAAATACTATGAGCGGATTGCCCAATTATCGGACTTTCAACTTCGATAATGATGAACCGGAAAGAGCTAAGATCAGGAATGGTGTTCACTTTCGGTATTTGTGTCGATTTTGAATATGTTGTCATCGATTTACTTGGGGATGGCGTGTTGTTGGAGCGGGTTACCAACCGCATTAAAGGATCAAACCGGCATAGATGCAGGTTCGGAAATTTTGAGCATCCATCGACTGAACATATCCGCACGATGGATGAAAAGGAACTGTCCTGCTACCGGACACAAGATCCCATTTGTGATTTGGAGAAAGGTATATATAAAATCAGAAAAGATATTGCAACTTTATTGGACCAACCCGCTGTCAGGGAAGATGAAGTGATATGGATCTTGGGTGTACATTGGGATGACTATAATGGATGTCAGGGAGAACAATATAAATTCAATATAATCTATAGGCAATTTGGCAAGCAAAAAGATGGCCGGCTGGTATTCCATGCAGAAGAAAAGATGACCTGTGTCCGCTGGTTTCGGGATAACTTCTACAAAATCCATATTAACTGATGAAGAAGCAAAAGGTAAGAACAAAGAAACTCGTGATTCCTCACTGGCAGGCGAGATTATTCATCTCGCTTTTTTATGCAGATGGCGGAGACGGGTATATTGATAAGGAAATCGAAGAAACGGCTCAAATAATCAATGAAGAACATCTCTTATCGCTGGTTTCGGTATCTGAACCTCGGGACGGAGAATGTACCATGGAATTTATAACTAACTATTAAAAATAAAAACGATGCCAGGCAAAAATGTATGCGAACAAAATGGCTACAGAGACAGAATGGGGTATTTAAAGTCACTCGCCGATGACTATGGGACGGATATGATCGTAGTCAGCGGTATAGCTGAAGTTCTCGGGGAGAATGAAGACTTTGACTCTCTGATGAATGTACTGGAAGATATTCCGATACTTTAAAACAATTAGAATCAAACAGATGGATAAGAAAGTAGAAAATAAAGTGGAACTGTTCAGGCAGTTCCTTTTTCATTACCGGAATTGGGTAGAAGCCTGGCTTTTGGAACATCCGTTAAACCGGTTCAAAACACAGGATGAGTATTTGAAGGCATTTGATACGGCTAACCGGACGAGGCTTGCTTCCATGCAAGATAGATATTCCCTGAATAAGGAAACAGTAAAACTATTTATAAACGACCTAAATACGAATTGATTATGGGAGAAAATGCATTAAGAAAAACTGATAACACAGTAATAAAGATCGGGCGCGGTGATATCAGCAACCTGTATTATCTGCGCTATGAAGACCGGGACAAAGTTGAAGGAGTAGAAAACAGCCTCGATCCGGATACTACCGAAAATATCCAATGGCGGTTATCCTTACCGGATGAGGACCATCTGCAGCCGGGAAATTATGAAAGCCATCAGCCTTATATTCGGTATGATAAAAAGATGGGAATATCCTTCATTCATCCGGATTGCCAGTTAAAACCGGATATTGCTGACCTGTTTGAAAACCATACTTACCGTCCTGGAACCTACCAGCTTTATCAGAAAAAACTGGGCTTATTGTTGAATATAGCCTGCTACCACGGACTGAAAGACAATACCAATAGCGGGGAAGTATCGTTCGGATGGAATGGCAAGAGGTCTCCTTTTGCCCTATGCGGGGTATTGAATGATAAGGCTGAAATGATGGTAAGCTTTACCTGCATTGCCTGTGAAGAAAAATGGCTGGCATCTTTTGTCGAAATACAACACCTGATCTATTCAGAAGATATGAAATACCGTCTTTTTGAACTATGCAGCAGGTATTGGGAGGGAAAGAACCCCGGTAAAAATTATCCATTTGCCATGACCCGCACGAAAGAAGAAGGAAAGGTGAAGATCAGCCTTCGCCGCTGGACAAAAGAGCCGGATATGAAGTATGCTGTCATTTATTCAACCGGTTCGGAAGGGCACTCGTCCTTTTTCCGGACTATCGGCGAGGCTTTCAGCAAGTATCTTGAATATTAACAACCTTAAAATCAGAAATAATGGAGAAAATAAAGATCGATTTTTCAGAATGCGTGGCAGATAACCGCAAGCAAATTGCCACCCTATTGATGGATGCAATAAAGAACCTGACTGAACCTTATCAAGATCTTATGGCTGCTATCCGTCGTATATCGGATTATTATGAGGATGAGACAGGTTACTATCCCGTGATTTCCCTCAGTAAAGACGATATGCGTGAAGTAGGATTTAATCCGGATGAACTGGGGCCTGATGACATGCGGAATTTTGTAGATCATATGCCGTTGGATAGTATGATGGATTCTTATTGGGTGGCACTAAAAGATTATGCAAAAGATGATTACGAGTTACCCGAATTACACACGGAGATCGACAGCCTGTATGATGCGTATAAAAAGGAGCATGTAAAAGAACCATTGTATGCCACTATATGGCTTGAAGACAAGGGGTATAATAACTTGCCGTGGCAAGATACCGTTAAGCTGACATTGGATGAGGATGAGGATGAAAAGATCTATATGTATTTTCAGGGGTATGCAGATCTTAAGGATTGGCTGTACTCCACATTGAGGGAAGACAGCAACAGTGAAGATAGCTGGTGTTATGAGAATCCGCAACACCGCATTGAGTTTTTTGATCAATTATTGTTGGACGATTAAGATAAATATAATGATGATAGTCGATGATATTGTAATATTTATATTACCTGTTTGCGGTTTTTCGAAAGAGGAATCGCAAAATCTTTCTTTGGAAGAACTGAATAATCTATGGATGGAAGCTAAAATCATAAAATACAGATTTCCCGGATTTATAGAAGACATTAATGATGACCTTCTGGTTGACAATACCAACAACTGGATTGTAATGCGTGAAGAAAAGCAAAAAAATAGAAACAAGCTAAAACAAGCTGTATGAAAGTTATTTGTACCCGGTGCGGCAGCATGAAGATAAAATGCCTGGCCTGGATTAACCCGAATGAACCGGAAACAGAAAAAGCACTGATCCGTTGTGTAAGGACAAGTTCCAATAATGAGTATTGTTATGTCTGTAAAAAAGAAAGCCGGCTGGCAGATTCAGAGAATACAAGAAAAAAGATAGAAGAAAAATATTCTGCGTATAAAGAACAATTTAAAAGAGAACCCGGGACAGCCTGGTGTGAAATAGCTTACTGCAGTCCAAAGAACGGTACAGAGAGAATACTGATAAAGATCTCAAGTGATGAGAATGGGAATAAAAATTATTTTCCCTTTTGTGAGGATATGAACGCTCTGAAAGGCTTATGTGAAAAAACGCAGCAGAATTTTATTCTTACAGGGATATGTCACTTTGAATAACTATCCATTAAAGGATTCGGATAAATAAATAATAAACCGTCGGTGTATCGAAAAACATTGGCGGTTTCTCAATTAAGCGAAACTATGTCTTCATTTGATTCTAAATTTTGTACCACGACTAAAGAACAATGGTTACAAGAATTTTTAGATAAGGTTGATTTTGGTGCTCTTTTTCAGAAAATAGAAGAGACACGGGAATACCGCAGTAAGAATCCGGATTGGGATCGTCCTGTTGTCATGTATGGCATCCGGAAGAAACATACATGTATTAAAAAGCAGGAGATAGCTGTCATTATCGATTTGATGCCCTGGCAGGAACGGGCACGGATGGCTGAGACCCACTGGTATAAGATCATCTATAAACGTCCGGCAACTGACCTGGAGTGGAAAGAAATGGAGATGCGCAACCCTGTGAAAAGATACTGGATATGGTCTTATTTCATAGAGAAGGGGAGGACAATAGATAAAATAGTGTCGCACATCGTACAGGATGATTCGGATGAGTATGGCCTTGAAACTGCAAAACAGATTAAAGCTTTCGAAGACCACTACCAAAGGAGAATCCGTATTTATAGGCGTGAGACAGCTGTTCAGTTAAGTTTATTTTAATGGGAACCAAGTATATATTCTCGATAAGCTTTGGGAAAGATTATGAATAGAGTTAGATAATGTCAAGTATTTGACTTAAACTACCATAATTTTAGATAATTGGAATAATCCTTTACATAATGGCTATATTGGTAATTATAATTCCTCATTTTTACATATTGATAATAGTACTAACTCATGGGAATCTCAGAACCATAAAGATTGAGTTGATAATTATCTTTACCCCCAGATTTTTGAGGAACTCTTTCTGATGTTTACTACCCACGTATTTGCATGAATTACGGATTTGATGAAGGATTTGACATAAATTGTCTCTACAAATCATAAATTGGTTGCATAGCAGGGAGGATAGTGCGTCAAAAGATTCATCTGACTTCCTATAAATTGTAATATTTCTAATATTTTTTTACTAACTTCGGATAAAGTTGTTTATATATTTAGTCGTTTATCAAACAATTAAATATGATCTTATTTGTTTGAAGATGAATGACTTTTTTTTATTCTAATGCATCGTAGATTATGGAAAAGATTGAGTTGAATATGCCGGAATTAAAGGAAAAGGCAACCTATAATGATGGAGATATAGCGATTATAGATGATTTGGACGAGTTAAACTTACGTAAAGATGCTTGTAAAACAGATTTCTACACAATTTTATTGTGTCTGAATGGTAAGGCTTCGTCGCATATTAATGGAAATCCGTATATCATTAATAAAAATGATCTGTTAGTATGTCCACCTAATGTTATTATAGGCAATCATCTTCCAAGCGATAATCTCAAATATTGCTGCATCTGTTTATCCACTAAATATATACAAAAGATAATGCCTATGGCTGATAATAACTGGGAGATAGGGCTATTTTTTGAAAGAAACCCACAGGTTTCTTTAAGCTCGGAAGAAGTTTCTATATTCCTTCTGTATTACGATTTGTTTTGCTCAAGGCTAAAGCATTCTTCCGAAAAACATTTTAAAAGAATAATAAACACCTTAATACAGGCTTTTTTATATGAATTTCAAGAAATAGTAAAAAGGGTAGTCCGAGCATCTCCACGTCACTTTTCGTCCTATGAGCAGCACTTCAAGTCTTTTATAGACATACTTTCCTCTTCTTATCCAAAGAATCGTGATGTAGCTTTTTATGCAGATAAACTATGTATAACCCCTAAATATCTTTCAACAGTTTGCAAAAGAGCTGTGGGACAATCAGCCTCTAAAATTATTGGAGTATATGTTGCAAAGGATATCGAATATCTATTGAAACATACGCAAAAAAACATCAAAGATATATCTAATGAACTGAACTTTCCCAATGTTGCGTTCTTTGGAAAATATGTAAAGAATAATTTGGGCAATTCTCCTAAAGCACTAAGAAAACAGTTTATCAATGGGCAACAAAAATAACTTAATTATTCTGATGAGTAATATTTGTATTTCTCTGATCGGCTTATGTGTATTTTCTCTTTAATTAGAATGAGAATCGCATAGTACAACGAATACCACTTTTTTGAATATCCTGATTATCAAGATAGTTTAAACGCCAAACATAATCAACCCGAAGGAATTTAAAAATATTTTCGACACCTACACTCGCTTCCATATAAGGAGTATTTCCCATTGTATAGGAATGGACGGGAAAAAGATATAGTCCGTTTCCACCGTTTGCCGGATTGTTCTTGTCTGTCAGATGTCCCCACAAACCACGAAAGCAGAATACCTCCCTCAGTTTCAGCTTCTTGATATAAGGTATCCTATTGAGGAGGTTTCCGTTCATATAGTACGTTAAATCCCAAGAAGCATATTCGTCATTAATAAATTCCAATGCATTCATGTTTGTATAAGCTTCCGGCTGAATCGTGTAAGTCAGGTTTGCATTAGGCAGGATTAGCAACGGATATGGAACTTTCGTCCAAACTTTTCCTGCCTTGGTAATGATGTCAACGTAACCGAAAGCAGAGAACCAAATACGTTTTTGAACGCCAATGTCCGTACGATGATAATTATAGGACGAACCTAAAAATCCCTTTTTTGCCATCACATGGCTGAGATTGAAAATTAAAGCATCATATGTAATCGGAATACGTGTGTTGCGTGTCTGATAAAACTTTTCATTTTTTCCATAGCGGAAATTTAGCTCCAATTCAGACATGTCGTGATGATCAAGTCTGCTTATTGTTCCGTCCGCATTGATACGGTCAAAAACTGTATATTTTGTAGCATATTCACGACTATTTCGAAGAAAGACATTATATGACAGTCCACTATAATACTCACGTGAATAAGTCAGTTCGAATTTTCGTAAATAAGTGGCTTGCGTATCATTTTTGCGTCTTATCGACAGAAGGAAATTGTCTTTGTTGGTGTACATATACTGCTGTCCGAGTTTGTTGATATCGTACATATATTCAAAACGGATTGAATTCATCGGAAATTCTTTGCGGAATTCTTTGAGGTCATTGAACGAATACTCAGCAAGAGCACTATATTTCAGCTTTCCATCTTTCGTTCCGTACGCCATGTAGCCATCAAAAGACCAATTTTTGCTCAAAGAGGGTGTTGTGGCTCCGCCTACACGCAGACGGGCACCTTCGATAGAGCTACCACTGATTGTAGTATTCATCGGGCCAAGCTCAAATTTGTTTTTCGACGGATCATCATTCGTAGGTATATAGCCCGATACAAGAGTCGATACGATTTTTTCCGTTATATAAAAAATCGGGACAGAGCGCAGTTTCACCATCAATTCCTTTACAGAATTCGGATTATCCCGAACAGCCTCTTCTGGTCGATTACTTGTCCAAAAAATATCAGGTTGGCCGTAGGCTTCTTTTAGTGTGATAACAGGTGCATTCTCTTTGAAAACTTGAATCTGTTCGGCATCCGGTTCTTCAAATGAGTGGTTACTGTATATATTCAGACGCCTTGCATACAGTCCTTTGGACCTTTCTGTCAATTTGAAATTTACACTGATGTCGTCTTTCATTATAATACGTGTACTGTCGGGCATACGCTTGAACTGTTGCTCGACTGTCATTTGAGAAACGAGGTTCAGATTGATATTTTTAGGAACATTAAGAATTACTTTCTGTATAAAATAAGTGGAATCTAATGTGACATACAAATGTCCGGTAAACCCGAATGTCTCCGAGTTGAAGGGTACAAAACCCAGATCCACGCATTTCTGGTCATTTACATCCAGTGTGTCGAGTATATAATATTTGTAATAGTTAGGTCCAATAGAGGAAAGTGGGCTCACGAACCTTTGTAGGAATAAAGGTATGTCATCCTTAAAGATATCGATTTCCCGAAATACCTCGTTTAGAAATTGTTGAACACCGTCGCGAGAGAACGCATCATCTACGCCAGAGGATTTACTTCCCTTCACTACACGTTTTTCCGATTCCGGTTTCTTGCGGTAATAGACCGTCTCTATCTTTTCTTTTTCTGAAATAGGCAGAATAACTGTACCGATATCAAGTGTGTCAACAAAATCAGCTAAAAAATCAAATTTTCCGGGCTTGTCATTTTTTGAAGGTTTTGGTTCATAATCATTCATTGCAAATATTATTTTTTCGTATCTATCATACCGATAATAATCATGATCATGAGGTTCGTTGTTCTTCCGTAAAGCAATTATCTTTTTAACTAATTCTACGGCCGGATTATCTTTTTTACTGTATTTTTCTTTCTTTGGTTTTACAACCACTTCATCCAATATAATATCGTTTGGAGCCAACTGTATTTTCAGATTGGTTGTTTTCCCTTTGGCAACTTCTATTTTCCTGCTGTCATACCCTATACTCGATACTTCCATAATTTTGAGTGTATCCGGAGCCGATAATGAAAATTTTCCATCCAAGTCAGTAACAGTTCCTATGGCTGTCCCTTTGAATATAAGAGAAATATAAGGTAGCCTTTCTCCTGTAATCGAGTCGGTCACAACGCCTGTTATTACCCTATTCTGAGCATTTGCCGTCCATGTAAAGAGCATAGATGCCAGTAAAAAAACAATCTTTTTTCCCATTACAAATTCTTATTCTCTATTTTTTAACTATCGCTTATTAAAAGTATAACAGTATTTTATATTATAATATCCTAAAACTCACAAATAATAGCCTCTGTAGCCAATAAATGACAGATAAGGAAGACGCAAAATATATACAGGATTTATTATAATTGGGCACATAGTTCTTCACAGAATTTCTCATGACTAGAACGCATGTGTTGATAAATAATGTTCATTATGACAATTTCGAAGAAAAAATAGAGCCAGGGCAAATCAATCAGACAAGCAATGTAAAGGGCAATAGCCCGGGTATTAAATGTGAGAATATTTGTCCATTTCATCATGGGCAGAGAGAGCACTCGGAATTTGTCACAGAAGGATTGTGGAATATTCTCCATAGTGCCATATTTTCCATATAGGTTCTTCATCAGCAACTGAAAATTGGGTGTCTTTGCCTCTTGCTTTCTTGTGTAGCCCACATAAGTCTTCAAAAATAATTTCAAAAAGAAATTTCCTTTCCAAGGTATTTCATCATATATTTTCTGTTGTTGCAAAGAGTTGTCCAGTTCACTACCGACTTTACCTTTTAGTAAAAAAAGATGAATTTGTCTATAGTAATCAGCGAGTCTGCTCTGGCTGCTGTGACAACCAAACCCTGAGTACAATGCTAATAAAAAAAATATTAATGTAACAATTATCGTATTCTGTTGATTATTTTCAATACCGAGAAGTTGAAATTCAAAATCATGATGGATATAAAACCTATAGACGAGTCCAAGATAGATACAAACGAACCAGATCTCACCGGCAGCTCCATCAAGAATCCGTCCGAGTTTGCTTTTTTTTGCAGTCATGCGAGCTAGTTGCCCGTCAGCACTATCATAGAAGTTTGCCCAAGACAGCAATAATATGGCTATTATGTTACACAACAATCCGTTCATACCTTCTGTCCGGTAAGAGCCATGTGCAAAGAAAAATGAAGATCCTGCACCGAGAATAATTGAAAGAATGGTTACCGTATTGGGATGTATATCCAAACGTTTAAAAAAAAGTGCCCACCAATAACCAATAGGACGTGTCCAAACGGTATCGAGCCATTCTTCGGTATCATTTGACTTGTAAGTGGATTTGACTTCTTCTTTCATAAATTTCTTTCATTTAAATGATGGTTTACAGCTAAAATTCAAAACATCTTAATGATAGTCGTGCTATCAATAGTAAAGAATATGCTGCTTATTTATTTTTGCATATATCGCCTTTCCTTATTATTCCTGTTCTTCATTCTTCACCCCAGCCTAAAAATCTGTTTTGCCACTCTTGGTAATAATCGGGTTTGTCTACCATCAGTTTACCTTCATGGTCGATGAATAATTGAGTAGTATTTCCGGTGGCGCACAACACATTATCACATTTGCGAAAGACCTTGTAACTGAAGTCGAGCCGTGCCCCCGGTTTATAGACATAATATGTATGTATTACAGCAATATCGTTCATGGCAAGAGGTGCAAAATATTTGATGTGAAAGTCGTACATGGGCGCATAAATACAGGATTGTTGCATATCGGCATATCCTATACCGGGATAATGCCGTCCGAATGATTCACGCCCATCTTCGAAAAAAGCGATATACGATCCATGCCATACCCTTCGCATCGAGTCGATCTCGCTAAACCTTACCTGTACATAGCAGATATCCTCAAGCTCATTCATCAGTATTGAATATATCGTCTTTGACTGCGGCATTAAGTACATAGCCGGAGAATTTATATAAAGTATAATTATCGCCCTTTTCATTCATGCGCAGACTTTTCAATTCGGTGGATTGAGTGTCGATAGTCAGCACAAACGATGAAAACATCATCTTGCGTTTAGCCTTAGCGTCTTCGGCAACAGGAGTGATAGTCAGCACACACATATTGGTCTGCTTTGTCATCTTCACATCGGCAAGTTCTCCAATGTCGATACCGTTACTTTCATTTGAAGTAAGCTGATGAACAATAGCTCGCAGCGATTCGAACTGCTTGTGGGTAGATCCTTTGGCAACACTTTTCTTCCCATTATTTATCATGGTGAAAACAGCTCCATCCATCAACAGCATATCTTTTCCGTCATTGAATGTCATGCACATCCTGTCAGGTTTCTTATAATAGAAGTTCCCTTTAGTTGTAACATCATCGGCCACTGCGGCACTATGCCTGATTCGGGTAACAATTGCCGTCATAGTATTTGCACCCTTATATAATCTGACGTTTTTCCATGTGTCAATTTCTTGGGCAAACATGCTGCCACACAAAATGATAGCAACAATAAATAGAATAAATGTTTTTTTCATATCTGTTTATTTTATGTATAAAGTCCTCCATTAATTGAAATTACATTGCCCGTAATATAACCGGCATTGGATGAAGCCAGAAAGCCGACCAATTCGGCTACCTCTTCGGGGATGCCGAAACGTAGAGCAGGGATGTTCTTTTTCAATGCTTCTTCATCAAGCCCTTCTACCATATCGGTCTTGATAAATCCGGGTGCTACAGCATTTACAGTTACATTCTTGCGTGCAACCTCCAGAGCCAATGATTTGGTGGCTGCGATAAGCCCCCCTTTAGCTGCGGAATAGTTAGTCTGCCCGGGCATTCCTTTCATTCCGCTTACACTTGTCATATTGATAATACGCCCAAACTTACGAACCAACATGGGTTGAAGCAGATGATGCGTTACGTTGTAGAACCCGTCGAGCGAAATGTCGATCACCCGCTTCCAATCTTCTTGCGGCATGAACGCCATGACGTTGTCTCTGCGTATGCCTGCATTGTTCACCAGCACTTCGATGTATTCATCGGAATGAGTTGCCTCCCATGATTCGACAGCCTCTTTGGTTTGCCGAAAGTCGCTCACGTCAAACATCAGCAATTCGCCATTCCCGCCGGCATGCTGCACTTGTTCAAGAGTCGTTTCAGCTTCTGCCGTATTGCTTACGTAGTTGATAATGACATGGTAGCCCATTTGAGCCAATTTGACACAGACTGCACGACCAATGCCTCTACTGCCTCCGGTTACTAATGCATATTTCATTGTAATATTCTTTTTTTAATTCTTTATTATATTCCATATTTGCTCCTTTCCAAGTATCTCCGAACATGTGAAGAATGCAGTCATCGTCACCCCATGTAGCCCATGCAGCATAAGATTTTGTCCTGTAAGCAACAGGTTGGGAATAGGCGTACGCGGCGAGAGCACTGTTGTCATAGGGTTATTGAAATCTTTACGCAAACCGTAAGCCGAACCTTCGGGTGTATGGGTGTAATTCCGATAGGTGAGTGGCGTACTGGTGTAGCATCCGGTAATCATATCACGAAGTCCCGGAATAGAACGTTCGGCCAAAGCAATACATTCGTCCGCAACACGCTGTTTCATATCCTTATATTCAGAACTTCGATTACCCACTTTGGTATCGCTCCATTGTTCGCATTCATTCCATGTCATCGGGGTAAGTAAATCTACTTGTTGTACATACCCGCTATTGTCTTCCGGTATGCGGCAACTGACCAATACTCCGTTCACGGAATTACCCGCCCGGTAAAACGACCATACATCCCGGCATTTGTAGATATATTGATTCCAGTTGAAATACCTGAGTGTTTGCGGCCTGATGCGGAGCGATACGGTAAACATCCCGAAGGTATTCTCTAAACCGGTGATGCGCTTACAGTACGCTTTCTTCATTGTACTGCTCTGCTTCACCAAGCTGCAGGTGGTAGCAGGATGAATGTCGCTGATGAAGATATTTCCTTCGTAGGTTTCACCGTTCGAACATACGGCAGATGTTATTTTTTTGTCTTTTTCCACCAATTCCCGAACTTCGGCATTACAGATAATTTCACCTCCATGCCTGCGTATATCCTCAACCAGTGAGTTTACTATCAACGAACCGTCACCTTTTAACCGCCAACTGCTCTCAATGAAACTGCCGTTGACGTGGGCGAAAGTAAACAAGGGAAGTGACTCTTTCCGAAGTTCCATTTTTAGGGATGTACCGCTGAGAACATTTATCAGCAACGGATCTTGGAATGTCTCCGTCAGGTATTGATAGGCGCTTTTTTCAAAAAACGAGAAAAGCGTTGATAAGTTATCATTCCGGGGATTCAGGGCATCAAGTTCCCGTTCACCTGATTGTCTCAACAAAGCAGCATACTTAATCAGAGCATGGCGTTCGGCAGGAAAATCTGCTGCTAATGTTTCGACAAAAGTATCGTATCCCTGGGCAAAAGCAAAGGTGCGGTTTTCTATTGTTACCTGATCAAAACAAGTATCGAGCCGATGCCACGGAAGGGATAAAAGTCCCAAACATTTGAACGCTGAATGTAACGGCTGACCTTCATCAAGACCTCCTACGTAATGAAAACCCGTATCGAAAGACAGTCCTTGCCGTTTGTAGCTCTGAAGGCAGCCGCCGGCTTGTGTCCCCCTTTCGAGCAAGAGAACATGCAACCCGGCTCGGGAAAGGATATGCGCGCACTCCAATCCACCCAATCCACTACCTATGATAACGACATCGTATTTCATTCTTTTTTCTTATTAATCATCCTGAAAACAGCCGGTTGCAGGACATATGATATTACCACTGCCGCAGTCAGCCCCACAAGGGAGGAGAATCCTACCGACTTGATAGCCGGATGCTCGGCAAATAACATGGAACTTACGGTAACAATCAGGATAACAGCATTGAAGAATATGGCCGTTTTGTGATAACCCAACAGACGCGAGTTTGTCTTTCCTTCGATAAGGCCGTTCATCACAAAAATGCTGTAGTCAACGCCTATGCCGAAAATAAATGTTGAGATGATAATATTGATAATATTGAACCGGATATCGAAAATCACCATCGAACCCAACACAATCAGCCAACTTAGCAGGATAGGCATAAAGCCGAGCAAAGCATATTTAATGTTACAGTTGAAACTGAAAAAGAGTACGATAAATACCAAGAGCATCGATACCCATTGCAGTATATTGAAATCTTCATTCAGGCGGGTCAGAGTGTCCGTGGTATAATAATAGGTGTCTAATACAAGTAGGTTGGGCGAAGAAACTACAGCATCGCAGATGCGGTTATAGTCGCTGTCTTTGCTATGGACAGAATCGTTTTTGCATCTGACAGAAGTAAAGCACATATACTCGCCGTTATAAGATTCTTCCATCAATGTAGATTGGTAACCTTCCGGAATAATGCCCGCTTCGTATAAGGCATCGGGTTCGTAATCAGCAGTTGCAAAATCGAAGAAAGGGGCAAATGCTTCGGCTCGGAGCCCGGCTGCAGGAGCCGTCTTGTCAACCAGATCGCGTGCAAGTTGCAAACGTTCGTCAGTCCAAAAGTTTTTCCATGCGTCGATGCGCTGCTGTTGAACCCGTAAAGGCACAAATATAAGGTTTGTATGCGTATAACTTTTCACAAGCCCAATCCCTTGCAGCGAGTCCAGCTTGTTGGACAAAACATTAAAATTCGCAATCGCTTCCTCCATTGTCGTACCCGAACTTGCAAAATATTTCTGTTTGTCACCTGTGTAAGTCTTGGCACGCAGCAGGTTTTCCGAATAGGTAGTACTTTCGGCTTTATAGCCCAGATTGTGCATGTCTGCATCAAACTGAATGCCCCCGGCAATGTAAAAACCGATGCACACTACTGCAATAACAAGTATCGCGAGTATCAGCGGCCTATTTCGGTCAAAGGGATAAGCATTGATGCGGTCGATGATCGCAAAAGCCCGGCGATTGTATCTGTTGTTCTTCGATTTAAGGAGTTGCGGCAGAAAAATAAGGCTGAAAGCTATAGTACCTACAATGGCTAAAGCGGCAAAAAGGCCGAAATCCTGCAACAGTTCCGTTTGAATGAATATAAGCCCCATGAAAGAGGCAATAGTAGTAAGACAACCCATACAAATGGGCTTGACCTGATCGCGCAACACCTGTTCTACATCGTTAACATATTTGTAATGCGTAATAATGTGCAGCACATAGCTGAATGCCACTCCTAATACGATTGCCCCGATACCCAGAGCCAATAGCGAGAACTGACCTTTGATGAAATACATTACGGCAAGCCCGAAGAGGGTACCGAAAACTACCGGAAGCAATAGCAGGGGTATGGTTTTTTTATTGCCGAAGCAAATGTAAATAAATAAAAGAACCAGTATTAGCGAACCTATAATAGTCTCTTTCAAATCTGCTTTTATTCGCCATGCGTTGTAGAATCCGCTGGCAGGTGTACCGTGGTAACTGACCTTCACATCGGGATTAGAGACGGAGAATTGTTCTATCTGCTCATTCAACATACGAAACAGAGACGAACCCTGTCCCGTGTTGGTGGCAGAATACATCGGGGTGATGAATGCCACACATACCGTAGAGTCGGGAACAAAAAAATGATCATCAATAATTTTATAACCACCTGTGGTACCGGAAGTGAGAGGCTTCATTTGTTCCTGAAGCACACTGCGCAATCCTAAAGGATCCATCTGTATAAACTCAGGGTACATTGTTCCCACCGGACTCAACAGATCGTTACGGTTAATTTGCATTTGGCGGCTTACATGAGTATAAGTCAGCATCGTATCGAGGCGACTGTAAACGCAGGTGTCGATATATGCGGGTAGATGATAACTCAAATAGTCGATAACATCCGGCATCAGGTCGTCGGGTAATTTATAGAAAATGTCTCCAATGACCTGGCGGGTCGAATCTAAGGATGCGTTTTTAGATTCCAGCGAATCAATAAAGGCATCACATGCTTTTACGATCTGCTCTACGGAGGCTCCATTCAATCCTTCGAAGAGGAGGAAAGTTTTGTCTTTAATGCGCAGATTGGCAAAAGCCAGTTTGGTAGTGCCGTCTTCATTCTTCGATGAGGGCATCAGCTTGTTGATGTCTTCTTCCAGATGTATTTTTGAGGCAAAATATCCGCAAAAAGCAAATAAAAAAATCAACGACAACCAAAAAACTGTACGATGATTGCTAAAAAAACGGTAAATCTTTATGCAAAGTTCTGTCATATAATCATATCTCCCTTATATTCCATATATGTCCTTTCGGTATCGGCTATTGTTGCAATGACGGAGAATCCGCTGTCCGTAGGCGAGACGTTGATTGTCACATCCGCTTGGGGGCATATAACGGGTGAGGCTACCGCCGTGAAACGACATAGTTTTATACTGCCGATTTTCATCTTTTTACCCGTCAGCAACATTGTACATTCTTTGACCAATTCAATGTTGCAGACACCGGGGCACACCGGATTGCCCGGAAAATGACCCCGATAAACATCGCAATCGGGCAAAAGAACGATGCTGTAAACAGCATTCAAGCCTCCTCCTTGTATATTGACTATTTTATAATATTTATTTTCGAGTAACATAACAGACATATCATTTAACTAATCGGGCTTGATAAAAATTTTCATTTGCGTATCAGCCACCACTTTCCCCAGAAGTCGGGTTTCTCCGGTAATGATCGTCACACCTGCAACTTCTGCGCCTATACTGACAGTGGTGAGCAGCTCATCTCCAACCTGCGGTAGTTTGTGGCAATGAAATTTTTTCACTTCACCTATATACCCGACAGGTGGGGCAGTAGCTCCCGAACTTACAGCTCTGTATCCTGCAAATGCCGAAGCAGACTGAGCTATATGCTCGATAAGTCCTGATTCGACCATCAGTCCGTCCTCGTCAAGAAAATAATTGTCGGATCTGACAGCAAAACTGGTTACTGCCGTATCTCCGCTTACTTCTATCAGATTGTCGACCATCAAAATAGGATCACGTTGCGGAATAAGATCTTTTATTTTTTTACTGTCCATTCTGTACGAGATGTAACTCTATATAGTCATAGAGATTGTCAAGCGTCTTTATTGTAGGCAAGTCAACTGCCGGAATTTTTATTTTGTAGGTATATTGGATAGTGGCCACAAGATCCACAAGGCTAAGGCTATCCAAGGCGAGAGTGTCTCTTATATTTGCATCCGGCGTAAAGAGTTCTTGATCAACTTCAAATTCTTCTGACAGAATAGAGTTTATTTGTTTTACAATGCTTTCACGTGTCATAATACTTTTATTTATTATAAGTTTTTTATGATGAGGGTCGAATTCGTTCCACCGAAACCGAATGAATTGGAAAGGAACATGTCGAAATGCGCTTCGCGGGTCTCCGGCACAATATTGATGCGGCTTGTATCTTCATCGGGATTTTCAAAGTTGATATTTCCCGCTATAAAATTATTTTTCATCATTAATATCGAATAAATCAGTTCGCTGGCCCCGGCCATCCACATTTCATGCCCTGTCTGGCTTTTGGTGGATGTTACCGGAACCTTGTTATCGCCAAATATCCGGGCTATAGCTAGAGCTTCCCTGCTGTCACCGATGCGTGTCGATGTTGCATGGGCATTGATATATCCTATATGACGTGGATCTATACCCCCATTTCTGAGGCACAACTCTAAAGAACGTGCCGGGCCGTCTATATTAGGAGTGGAAATATGATCCCCGTTTCCAGAAAATCCCCAGCCCACGATTTCTGCAAGTATCGGAGCCCCCCGTTTCACGGCATGCTCGTAACTTTCTATAATAATCGTAGCGGCACCACCACCGGGTACCAGGCCGTCACGGTCACTGTCGAATGGACGACTGGCTTTTGCAGGTTCATCTTCACGTATCGAGAACGATTGAATTCCGTCGAACGAAGCTACACTGTACAAATTGGCTTCTTGAGCGCCACCACTTATAATGCAATCCTGCAACCCATTATGTATGAGCATATATGCCAGTCCTATGGATTGTGAACCGGATGCACAAGCGGCAGAGGCAGTTAAATTGATGCCACGCAGTTTGAACAGGCAGGACAGATTCATTGTTACGGTCGAGTTCATCGATTGGAAAATAGCCCCACTACCGCAAGCAGAGCTGTCATTAAACTCCCGGAACTTATCAAGTGCATGCATAGTAGCTTCGGCTACGGAATCATTGCCGTAAATAATACCTACTTCATGTTTGTCGATATAGTCTTGATCCAGTTTTGCGTTTTCGAGAGCCGAGCATGTGGCCATATAAGCATATTGTGCTTCCTCCGGCATGAACTGGCGTAAATTACGTGGAATGAAAGGTTTCAGATCAGGTTGTTCTATATTCGCGCATAACGCGGAACGAAATCCTGCATTTTTGCGTTCCTGACTGAAAATAATACCGCTCTTTCCATTATACAACGAATCGCGTACATCTTCGAGCGTCTTCCCTAGGCATGACCATATCCCCATGCCTGTTATCACTACTCTTCTTCCCATATATTTTATCTCTCTTGTTTATAATTTTTTCTTATAGCACCGTCTTCTCTTTGTCAACGTGGGGTTTAGAGGTTTCCATTGAGACAGTTCCCTGATATTGTCTTCCAACTGCGGGCCTGTTTCAGCGTATTTAAAATTATATTTGTTATAAATAGGTATAAGATCGTCAAAAATTAAGGCATTCACGCCGAGCCCTTGATAATCAGGATGCACAGCTATCAGAAGCAGTTCAACCTTTTCGTCCTTTTTCCATTTCAGTGCACGAATCAAATGATACCATCCTAAAGGAAAAAGTTTCCCTTTCGTTTTACGCAGGGCATGTGACAGACTTCCCATTGTTACCGCTACTCCTATTACCTCACCTTTTTCATTCTCTACAACAGGCAATAACTTCTTGTCTATCAGTCGTAAATATCGTTCAATATAGATATTTGCTTGCTTATCTGATAGTTCTGTATAGCCAAAAAGAGGAGCATAAGCCATATTCAGTAAGTCGAATAATTTTTTTCCGTATCCATGTTTTAATATATCTGTATTTGTCAGTTTCTTCACATGTAATCCGAACATTTCCTTTGACAGATTAGCTACACGGCTATATTTTGGAGGTACTTCTTTAGGTATCTCAATATTGATTTGTATCCAGTCTACCTCTTTTTCATACCCCAAAGCCTCCATGTGTATAGGGTAATAGGGATAATTGTATATGGTAATCATCGACCCCAATTTGTCAAAGTCTTCAATAAGCATACCTTCCTTATCAAAATCGAAAATACCCATTGGGCCTTGTATGTGATCCATACCACGTTCTTTTCCCCATTGTTCTACGGCTTTCAACAAGGCTGCCGAGATTTCCATATCGTCAATAAAGTCTATGAAGCCAAATCGAACATTTTTTGTTTGCCATTTCTTGTTGGCACAGTAGTTGATAATACCTGCTATTCGCCCCACAGGTTTTCCTTCTTCATTGTACGCAATGAAAGCTTGGACTTCGGAAGACTCTAATCCCGTATTTTTAGCGGGGTTAAGTGCGTCGCGAATATCTGACTCTAAATCAGGGATATAATATCTGCAATCGGTATATAAATAATCAACAAACTTCACAAAATCGTTTATTTCTTGTTTTGTCCTAACCTCTTTTATCGTAATACTGTTCATAACAAATTCATAACAAACTCTTAATAAAAACAAAGTTACTGAAGTTTCTTTTGATATAAATAACCAAAAGATCCATAGAAGACATATGGATAAATAATGGAGAATATAGGAACATTTTTGAGTGCTTTTGCAGCAACCTTTACGCGTGGTACATTTAAGCAATTCGAGTTTTTAGATTGTTAATGTTTCGATTAAATAGTTTATTAATCGACTGTTTAAGAATTGATCCTATTATCTTGGATAATGCTAGTTTGAAATAATTTTCAGAAAATAGTCAGTTGGCTATTCTCTATTATATCCACTCTAATTGACGGTTTCTTAAAGAGAAATATATGAGTTAATAATCATACAATCAGGTTTTAATTTGGTTTTCGCGATGAGCTGCAAATGGAACTAAAGCAATGTATATTAAAGGAAATATTGCAATCAGGAACAGTAAAATAAGGACAAAAAGCAAAACTGTCTACAAACCAAAAGAAAAAAAGAGGGAGAGATATGTAAATAACATAGGTAACAATTTGGCATACTGACAGATTATTTTTGTCGAAGCAAATAACAACAGTTTGAACCTCATTCGCTTCTTCATAATTTATGTATATTTGTTACCCGTAACATCAGGTTGCTAATACATCCTTTGTTTTGGAAATTGACACTAATTTAAAATGCGAAACTTTGCATCCATTGACTTTGAAACAACAAATTACAATCGTTTAGATGCTTGTCGTTTAGGTATTGTAATTGTAAATGAAATCATTGAAAAAAGACATTGCCTTATACGTCCACAACCTAATTTTTATTGTTCATGGGCCACAAGTATTCATGGGTTGTCTTATTATGATACATTAAAAGAACCTGAATCTCCTGAAATATGGGAGGATATTATAGCTAAGATAGAAGTTCCATTGGTTGCTCACAACAGTGACACGGGATGCCTAAAGGCCGTTCATGATTTGTATAGAATGCAATACCCTAGTTATATTTTTCTTTGCACATATCACACTGAGAAAAAAGAATATCCTAACTTAGTTAACCATCAGTTACATACAATAGCAAACACATATTGGATATGACTTAGGGAATCATCATCATGCCTTAGCTGATGCAGAAGCGTGTGTGGAGATTGCATTACAAAATATAGATTATAAAATTTAATCACAATTTCAATTTTATGAATAACAAAGGAGTAAAACTAGAACCTAAATTAGTAGGGGATATATCTGGAGATTTTTTTATTCCATCATACCAAAGAGGGTATAGGTGGGATAAGGAACAAGTCGAAAAGTTATTGGACGACATTCTTGAAAATGGAAGTAATAATTATTGTTTACAACCAATAGTTGTAAAAAACAAAAACAATGTATATGAGCTAATAGATGGACAGCAAAGGCTTACGACTCTTTTTATTATCCTAAATTTTATGAAGAACGAAAGATATAAACCGAGAATAAATGTAAAATTTTCACTAAATTACCAAACCCGTCCTAATAGTAAAGCATATCTTGAAAATATAGAAGAAAATTCAGCTGAAAAGAATATCGACTTTTATCATATACATGGAGCATATAAGGCTATAAAAGGATGGTTTCTACGGCAGAAGAACGATTCCGAAGCGGTTGATGACATATATCAGTATTTATGCAAGTTTGTTAAAGTGATTTGGTACGAAACAAATGAGGACGAAAATTCGACGGACCTATTTACACGGCTGAATATAGGGAAAATACCATTAACAAACGCAGAACTTGTAAGGGCTTTATTTTTGTCGAGAGATAATAATTCGGATATAACAGAAGAAAAGCAAATCGAGATTGCAACCAATTGGGATATAATGGAAAAAGAGTTATATAATGAGGAATTCTGGGGTTTTTTAACTAATAAAAAAGCATCGAAATACAACACACGTATAGAGTTGTTATTTGAAATGATAGCCGACAAACATGAACATGAAAAAGAGAAATATTATACATTTTATTTTTTTAGCGACAAGATAAGTATAGATAAGATTTCCATTTCTGACTTGTGGAGAAGTATACAAAACTATTATCTAAGATTGAAGGAATGGTTCGAAAATAGAGATATCTATCACAAAGTTGGCTATTTGGTAGCAACAGGATCTCACTTGCAGTCGCTAATTAAAAAAGCAGAGGGCAAGAAGAAAAGTATATTTCTATCCGAACTCGATGAAGAGATTAAGAAAAAAATATCGATTTCGGCCGAAGGTCTATGGGAATTGTCATATGAGAATGGTTCTCATAAAGGGAAAATAGAAAACATTTTGCTATTATTCAATGTCGAGGCTATCCGTCGATTAAAGAACTCATTGGAGAAGTATTCTTTTAATATGCATAAATCAAAACAATGGTCGTTAGAACACATCCATGCGCAAAATTCGCAGGGATTGAACAAGAAAGAAGACCAGCAAGAATGGCTAAGATTACACCTCAAATCGTTGCGAATTGTTGCACAGACTAGCGATTCATCCGAAATAGGAAAACTAATTGATAAAATAGAAACTAAATATCAGGATATAGATGGAGCTACCTTCGAACAGCTCTTTAAGGAAGTGACAAAAGTTCTTTCCGAACAGAATGAAAACAAAGACTATTTGCATTCACTTTCCAATATGGCATTACTGAGTTTTGAAAACAATGCAGCCCTTAACAATTCGACATTCGATGTGAAGAGAGATAAGATATTACAGATGGACAACGAAGGGGACTACATCCCGATATGCACCAAGCGGGTCTTTCTAAAATACTATACCGAATCGAAAGACTATCAGCTACATTTTTGGGGAGAGAACGATCGGTTAGCATATATGAATGCTATGGCCGGAGAAGATGGGATTTTGTCAAACTATTTAGGCTAATATTATGAGTGACATATACACAAGACCAATATCATTTAAACGGCTTTTCACTCAGGAGTTTTGTGGGCCAGACGAGCAGAAAGAGCGAATAGTAACCATAGAAATACCAATCATACAGCGAGATTATGCTCAAGGGCGCAAAACATCGGAAGTCAAAAAGATCCGGCAAACCTTTTTAGATGTTTTATTCGATGCCCTGGTCAATCGGAAAAGCATCAAGCTAGACTTTGTGTACGGAGATATTACAGAGGGTAAAATGACGCCTCTCGATGGACAACAAAGGTTGACAACATTATTCCTGTTACACTGGTATATTGCCCAACATGAAGATATAGGTGAAATAGACTTTCTGTCGAGATTCACATACCGCACTCGATTCAGTTCGAGAGACTTTTGTGCTCAACTTATTTCTTTCAAACCGGACTTCTCACAACAAAAGCTTTCGGAAAATATTATCGACCAACCTTGGTTTATGGGGAGCTGGATAAACGACCCCACTATCGCCTCTATGTTGGTGGTTATAGACGAGATACACAATAGGTTTAAAAACACTTCTAACCTGTGGAGTTGCTTAACAGATGATGCAAATCCATCCATCAGCTTCTACTTCTTACCTATAGGAAAAATGGGGTTAACCGATAGCCTGTATATAAAAATGAACTCGCGAGGGAAACCACTAACACCATTTGAGCATTTCAAAGCAAGTTTTGAGAACCAATTAAAGGCTGCGTCCATCGACTTATACAATGAGTTCATATTCAAGATCGACAATGATTGGACCGATATTCTCTGGAAATATCGTGGTGAAAATAATATCATCGATGATGAATTTATGAGATACTATAGGTATATAACAGAAATATTATGCTATAGGAACAACTATGAAATAGTAGAAGATGACTTTATTCTTTCCGAAATTGTATATGGAATAAACTGCCCGGAAGCAAAGGATAACCTAAGATTCTTGTTCAATACTTTAGATTGTTGGAAAGGATGTGATATAGATGATCTTTTTGAAAATCTTTTTTCGGGGGACAGATTTGAAAAGGGGAAGGTTAAACTATATACAAGCAATCGTAATTTATTTTTACAATGTTGTAACGATTATGGAATAAGAGATGGACATAGAAGACGCTTTACTTTAAATTCATCACTGCTACTATATGCAGTTTTGCAATTTCAAATGAATAGAGATACTATTACGCATGATGATATATTTGAACGTTTAAGAATCGTTCGAAATTTAGTGTTCAATTCTTCTGATGAAATTCGTGAGGAAAGGATGAATGCCTTACTTCAAGAAACATATGATATGATATTAAAAGGAGAGATTTCACTAGAATCTTTAGGCTATAGCCGAAATCAGAAAGAAGAAGAAATCTACAAAATGGAATGGAAGAAAACTAATCCTGCATTAACTGATAATATACACCATCTGGAAGATCATTTTCTTCTGCAAGGTACACTGAGAATTATGGATATTGACGATATTGATAATTTAGTAAGCAGAGAAAAAGTTTTTTTTAAGATATTTGACCATTCTATTCCATATATAACTATAAGCAAGGCGTTACTAACTATTGGTGACTATTCCCAACTACTCACTGGCTGGCGATTTTCTTTGGGGAATGCGAATGATTCAACTTGGAAAGATTTATTTTCGTTTAGTAATCAACGAAGATATTTTGAGAATACTAAGTCTTGCTTAAACCACCTTCTTGTCAGCATTAATCCTGACGCACCTGTTTTAGAACAGCTTGATAAATTGATAACTACTTATAAAGAAAAAATTATTTATGATTGGAAATACTACTTTGTTACATACGATTGTATGCGAAGTGGAAATAGTGGAATGTACCACTGGATAAACGATCCAGACAGAAAAAAGGATAGCCAATATGAAGTGGTTATGATGAATACATTTTCCTCCTTATCCGGTAGACATTGGGATCCATTTCTTTTGGAAGTATATTGGGACAGTAGACTCAATGAATACCTGTCTATAGGGGAATATGGAGATCCATTGTATATAAAAGAAACAGGAGAAAAAATATATTGTAAAAATGGAGCATGGGAAATCATTGACAATGATAATAAAACAACGCATGTGCTAATAAATCAAGAAAATGGCCTTGATGTTGAAGATAGAATTGGTATCTTGAAAAAATACTTATTTTCACGCTTCGGCCTATTTTGACTAATTTTGTATTATAGGTACGTTTGAGGTTTTTGATATTCTAACTTCATATATAAACAGATCTGGTGTATATATAGATATGCTCGTTCTTCATCTATCCGATACATACAATCAACAACGTCAGTTGAGCAATTTCCTGCTGCGGACATCATCATCCATTTAGGCGATGTGTCGATCGCGGGAACAGAAAAAGGAATTGTCGATTTTGTAGAGTGGTTTGGTTCATTAGACTATCAATACAAAATATTCATCATAGGTAATCACGATTATTGTTTGGAGGGAAATGATGTGGAAGCAATTTAGCATTTTTTGCCTGAGAACTGTTTCTATTTTTGCAATAGCGGTATAACTATTGAGAGGGTAAAGTTTTGGGGCACTCCGTTTTTCTTTTCGGATAATACATATAGCGAGTATTTCAAAATGATAGCGAAAATGCCTCAAATACATATATTTTAATATCAAATTACCCGCCTTTAGAAATATTAGATAATGCAAGTAATATCACATACGGATGTTTCGATTTACTTCGGAGAGCTTTAGTAGTAGTCTGGCCGCCCTACTACCTTTTCGGACATATTCACAACGCCTATGGCATACAAAATCAAAATATGCCACTTTCATTAATGCAGCAATGGTATTCAAACCTTACTGCAAATATATCCTGTTGATAAAATGGATACCTATCCGGTAAGTAAAGATTTCAGGAATAAAATTAGATTAAACAAACAAAACAATATTGAATTTTGATTGCGCTTTTATCCGTTTAATTTAGATGATGAAACACGATGCTCTATCAAAACCATGTTGTTCTAATTTGTTTACATATCCAAGCTGATTGGATAAAAGAACTGTTTTTCCAATTTCTAAACGTCCTACATTACGATGTGAATGTCCATAGACCCAATAATCAGGATTATAGAGTTTTATCAATTTTTCCATGTCTGAATAAAATGCACAATTCATCGGACTACCATTGAATTCTTCGGCCATACACTGAAGAGCAGGTACATGATGCGATACAATAACTGTTTTTCCTTTCTTCTCCTGCAATTCTTCCATTAAGAATTCAATACATTGGCAATGCAAATTATTGTATATATCTACCGTCAACAATTCTCCATTGTGTCGGATAAACTTAAAATCGGGATATGCATTTTTGACTATAGCCTCAGCTGATACCGGAATAAAAGACCAGAGAGGTGTCATTATAAATTCAACTCCGTTTATAACCTCACTTTTGTTATAATACCAATGAATGTTTTCTTTGATTTTTACTTTCATACCGTTTTTTAGACGATTTAAATCAAAATTGCCGTAGAACTCCTTATTACCCGGAACAACCAGAACCCTTTCATAACATTCGGATAGCCAATCCCAGAAAGAATAATTATTGTATGTATTATCTCCAATATACCCTATATCCCCTGCGAGTATCAGTATGTTTCCACAGGGAATCAAGGGGAAATCCTTCATGTAATCGGAATTTTCACCCAACTCAAGATGCAGGTCGGAAGCCAGCTGAATTTTCATTGTATCAAACCTAAAATTATATTCTTTCCACAAAATTACAAAAATAAAACCTTATAAAATGAGGTCTATGCTTATTATAACGAGAGTTCGATATAATCATAGGAGATAATCAGTTGGCTATCTCCTATAATACCTGCTCTATCTAATTGAAATTTTTTTGCAAGAAATTATATGCTGATAGTCCTGCAATCAGGAGAGTTATTACTTTACTGTCTTATAGCCGGTTTGGCTTGTTTTTATACTTCCTGCCGTTGTTTTCTTTTAAAAGATGATAGGAGAGAGTTTTGTTAAATTATAAGGAAAATCCATCACATAAATAGAAAATATCTGTAACTTCGGAAATACTTAGCATAATAGCGTTATTTTTGATCTAAGACTTTGGGCTTGAATTACTTAAAGTCAATCAGTGTTCGCCTATTATGCTAATATTTAAGTTGTTATATTATATCGGACTCAGTTTGTTTTAACAAACTGTATTTAAATAAAGGTTCCTGTAAATTTGATTGTTCGCAATCATACAACTTATAAACTAATGGTTGTACCACAATCTCTCATAGAATTATGTAATCGGATAAAGGGTTCAAAACTTTATCATAATACTTATATGGGTTGCCGTGTATATATTCCCTATATGCTGGATTATTCTCCGTTTAGAGTAAGGATAAAAGTCTACTTTGAGGTTGTAAACGACAGATTGAGGCTCAATGTAGATGTTTCTTCGAATGATTATACCCCTTCCTGGTGCAGGCTGGAAGCATCACGGATTAAACGGATTCTTGAAGAGCAGTTCCACGAAATCATATTCGATTGTGAATTGATATATAGGAACATTCCTCTGGCTACCCGCTTGCAAGATGAATGCATCGCTATTGTAGGAAACGTAGACCCTTATTATGGAAATGCCCTCCGTTTCCTAAGCAGTATGAAGGTATCCGTTTTGCTGTCAGGGAGATGGCGGGACAAATGGGTTCTATCTCTCTCCCTAGCCTATATACGTTACCGGAATAACCGGATCAACAAATTATACTTGTTCTTACCGAATGCGCAGATTCCCGATTTGAAAAAAGATATAGATAAACAGTGGCCGGGAATGAAGCTTCCGGTATTCCTCATCTCTGTTGAAAGTATGAGTTTTAACATACAGACTTATGAAAGGTTATTAAAGTCAGTAGATACCCGAACTATGCTCGTAATCGATGACTGCCATTTGTTCAAATCCCCTGACGCCATACGCTCCCGGCGTATGATGGATATAGCCGACCGATGCAATTATAAATTGATGATGACCGAATCATTGATTGTGAACAATATCCATGACATTTATATGCAGTACCGAATCCTGAATAAGGATATACTCGGATATTACCATTGGGAAGATTTTTCCCGGAATCATATTATTTACGGAGGGGTGGATGGAAAACAAATATTAGGATATAAAAACCTGTCTTATCTGGTTGGATTGACAGAACCTTATACATATTCAGTTGACGATAAAGGTAAACCTGAGATTGAGCCAACAGTCAAGACCTACATCTGTGAACTGACCCCTTCTCAGAAAGAATCTTACAGGAGAAAAAAGAATGAACTACTCTTACTCATTGAAAAATACGAAATACAGGTATATGATATTTTCAGGATTATGGGGGAAATGGAAAGGATTGCGTGCGGTTATATTTCCATAGACCATCAAAGGGATTATTATTACAATACCAATAAGTTACTATTGCTGAAAGAACATACATCCAAAGAGTGCCGGTATGTTATCTTTTGCAAGTATCTCTTTGAAGTGGACTTGTTAACAAGATTCTGGGGGCGGAAATCCTGCGCTGTTTTCTGTGGTAGGAACAGAAGCGACAGGAGAACCGAAAGAACACAATTTTTGCGGAATAATAAGAAATACCTTATTTCCACATTAGGAATACAGGAGACATGTCTGGAGGGAGTCGGGGCACAATGCGAAATTATTTTCTTCAGCCTCTCTTTCAGATACCGGGATTACAGGAGGGAACTCGCTTATATCAGGGAAAATAACAAGAACCGGGACACCCCGGTAAAACGCTTTATAACCAACAGCGGAATTGACAGGAAGATTGCAGAGACCCTGTCACGAAAAGAAAAACTGGCGAACCAGGTCAACCGGCTGTTTACAGACCGGCAGGAACTGAGAAAATTTGTAGAAAGCTTATAAATAACGATGATGTATGGTAATGACGAAATAAGGATAGAAAAGGTCTGGGGTACAGACAGCCATCTGTATGAACTGATAGCTCCTTTTGTGATGAATCCGGAAGTTATCCGCCTGAACGGAGGCTATCCTTTCAAAAACACAGAAGACCATCTTTGGTATATTTCCATCAAAGGGAAGAATATGGTTACCGGATTCATTTCCATTGTTAACGGCCACTTGTGCAATGACTTTACCTGGCAGGATAAGGACTTGTTACGGATATTGATAGAACGGGCCTTGATGGATGTAGAGAAAGGGACGCCCGTTACTTTCGTTGCCGACAATTCGGACCGGCCTCTCCTTGAAGAAATGGGCTTCTCTGTAGAAAAGGAATGGACAAAGTATTTTAAAATGGCAAAGATCATATGAACGGCTGCGCAAAGAATGTATATGAGGTCACCCTGGAGCGTACCGGATATATATTCTCGGAATTTGAGAATATATACCTTGCTTTTTCGGGAGGCAAAGACAGCGGGGTGATGCTCAATATAGTCCTCGACTATATGCGCCGGCACGGGATAAAGCGTAAAATAGGCGTATTGTATATAGATGTGGAGGCTTCCTATAAAAGAACCACCGATTTTATAGAACAGATGTATCTAAATAATCTTGACCTTATCGAGCCTTATTGGGTATGCCTTCCGATGACGACTACCAATGCGGTTTCCATGTACGAGCCGTTCTGGATTTTCTGGGACCCTGCGAAAAGAGATAAATGGGTGCGTCCGATGCCGGAATATGACTTCATAATCAATAAGGACAATCATCCTTTTGATTTTTACAGGGAAAACATGACTTTCGAAGAATTCACTCCTCTATTCGGCGATTGGTACAGTACACGACACGGAAATAATAAGACTGCTTGCCTGATAGGTATCCGAGCGGACGAAAGCCTGAACCGTTATCATGCCGTGTCCCGAAAGGATAAACTTTCCTATAAAGATAAAAGCTATTCAACCAGAATATCCGACAAGACCTATAATTTTTATCCCATCTGTGACTGGCGAACAGAGGACATCTGGACATACAACGGCAAGTACTGTAAACCCTATAATAGTATTTACGACCTGTTTTATATGGCGGGAGTGCCTTTATCCAGAATGCGGATATGCGAGCCTTACGGGGACGAGCAAAAAGCCGGATTAAACCTTTTCAAAGTATTGGAGCCCGAGACTTGGGTAAGAGTGGTAGACCGTGTCAGCGGAGCTAACTTCGGAAATATCTATTGTGGAACCAAAGCAACAGGAGCAAGGAGAATAAGCCTTCCCCAGGGACATACATGGAAAAGCTACTGTAAGTTCCTGCTGAAAACGCTTCCCGAAGAAACCCGCAGGATATATGCGACCAAATTCATAAAGTTTATCCGTTATTGGAACAGGATTGGCTCTCCCGTCAGCGAAGAAGATATTTTCGAACTGGATCCGGATATGATTGTCAATACCCGGCAGTATAGTAAACGGGGAAAGGGTGACAAATATGTCGTGCGTTTCAAAACCATTCCGGACGCATTGCCCGGTTTGGATAACAAAACGGATTTCCTTTCATGGAAGCGTATGTGCATGGCTATCCTTAAAAATGATATTACATGCAGGACTCTGTCTTTCTCAATGACAAAGAAGCAGATATTAAGGCAACAGGAATTAATCCGGAAATACGAAGAAATGTTATGAAAGAAGAAAAGGATGCCATCGGGCAGATAACAAGAAACCTATGCCGTTATATAGAGAGTATTAAAAACAGGGATGAAAAAATAGATATCCTGAATTATGTTCGTTCGATGTTACATGAAGTGAGTCCAATGAAACACCATCCGGTAGACTTTGTCGCATGGGAGAAGTCCGGAAATATAGAAGGCAACGACTATAACCCCAATAGTGTTGCCCCGCCGGAAATGGCTTTGCTGATTACATCCATTGAGGAGGACGGCTATACCATGCCTGTTGTCTGCAGTCCGGAAGAGGACAAAATCCGGATTGTGGACGGATTTCACCGTAGGCAGGCTGAACGGAAATCCCGAAAGATATCCCAAAGTACACAGGGCAGGCTTCCTGTCACTTATATACGTGAGTCGAAGCGGGAATTAAGCGAAAGGATGGCCTCAACCATACGTCATAACCGGGCCAGAGGCACCCATGACATAACCCTGATGTCCGAAATCGTAAAGGAATTGATCTCCATAGGAAAATCCAGCACATGGATATCAAAACATATCGGGATGGATATGGATGAAATCCTGCGATTAAAGCAATTGACCGGCATTGCCGAACTATTCAAAGACCGGGAGTTCTCGGTAAGGACAATAGACGGGAAAGCGGATAGAGAATAATACGTATCTTTGTATAGAAAAATAATACACTTCCTTAATGAAACATACAATATATTGCTTTTTATTTACAATCTGTTTTTTTTCGTGTAATAATACTGGTAAGGAAAATGCTGTCTTGAATGGTATTGATAATTTAATTGAGCAAGATCCAGACAGTGCCTTACAAATTCTTGATTCGTTACAAATCGATCCCGGTGATCAATGGAACTATCACCTTTTTATCTTATATCTTGTCAAGTGCAAAGATAAGATAGGTAAAGATATATCAAAAGACCGGGAGATAGTAGAAGGTTATAATTATTTTAAAGAAAACAACGAAGAATACTATGCCGGATTATCAGCCTATTATTCTGGCCGTGTGTTACAAAAAAATAAAGAATACGATAAAGCTATAAGCTATTATAACATAGCGAGAAACTATGCATCAAAGAATAATGACAATGATTTCAATGCTATAATTTTATATTCAGAAGGAGAAGTAATGCTCAACCAATTACTCATTGACGATGCAAAAATAAAATTCATTACAGCAAATGAATTGTTCCGGCAAACGGGGAACTATAAATATGGAATAAAAATTTTCGAAGGTATTGCGTCAACATACTTATATAATTCGGAATACGACTCATCTCTTGTTTATTTTAATAAAGCACTAAAAATAGCAGATACTTATGATGATAATTCGGAGCGTGCCGGTATTACCAAGGATAAAGCTATTGTGTATTATGGTAAAAATGATATGAAAACAGCTTTGATGCTAGTAAATGAAGCTAAGACAATAGATAGTAGTATCATCGTTACCGGTAAAGCTGATGTAACTTTGTCCAGTATATATTTGGGAAAGAATCAACTTGATTCTGCCCGTTACTGTGCAAAGAATGCCCTTTCATTAGTTAATGAGAATGATCCTGAAAATGCCAATACATTAATAGGAATTTATTTATTATTATCTGAGATTGAAGAACGTGCGGGTAATTACAATCGCTCGTTAGACTTCCATAAATCTTACAGTGATTATTTATTGGCTGAATTTTCGGAAGACAATGCAAATACAATCATAAATATTGAGCGGAAATATAAGTATGAACTTGCCCAAAATGAAATTAACCGACTTTTATTGAAGCATCTGGAGAAACAGAGGGTAATATATCTTTTATTGCTGATTATTTCTATTATTACAATTATTTATTACAGGCAGGTTCTAAAAAAAAATAAGCAATTAACAGGAGCTAATTTTGAAATCCTGGAGCTTACTGATTCTATAAAAGAATTAGAACTCACTAGAGCAGATTCAAACAATACGAAAGAGTCAATTGCCGATTATTGTGCTCACAGTTTTAGTATTTTGAAGAAAGTAGCCGGATTACAATATGCAGTCTTAGGTAATAAGAACATTACAGCATTGGTTAAGGAATTCAATAGAGTCGCATATGGCCAAGATCAAATTCATTGGGATACGCTTTATAGAATCATAAATACACAATACGACGGTTTCTTTGACAGGCTAAAAGATACGTATCCGGAATTAAATGAATCCGAGTTTAGGATATGTTGTCTGGTTTGTTCTAAAATGAGTAGTAAAGAAATTGCACCTGTTATGCAATTGAGTGTGAATACTATTAATGTGAAAGAAACAAATATTCGCAAAAAACTTGGAATTAAAAGACGTGGAGGTATTTCAGATTTTCTCTTTGATAGTGTTAAGTAATAATATTATTTAAATCTTTTCTTCCAGAATATTTTAGTCTTTTCAAGGATAAAATAATTGCCGTCAATTATATATTAATAACTCAAAATTCTCATTATAAGTTTATTAGTGTTTATGAGTTTTATATTAACACATTATCTCACCTAACTCTTGATTAACATACTTTATCTTTGAATATCAAATCAAAGTGAAAGATGTTTTATCTTACCCTATTATCAAACAAATAATAAATTATGTATATGAAAAAAAACTTTATTATTATTCTATGTATTTTATTGTGTGTTCCTTATTCTACTTACGCTATTGATAGTTTAGTAGACGAAACTTCTCAGAACTCTCAGAAACGGTCTGGTCATAATAAGCAAAACATATTGTTAAGAGCAATGTTAAGAATGGAAGTCCGGACGAAAGTATACCAAGAGCCTGGTTCTCTCCTTGTAGTTTTTGATAAATTTGAAAATCCTAAACAAATAACAATAACAGATCGCAATAATATTATTTGTTATGACAAAACTGTTGACAATATCGCAGGAGAAGAATGGTTGTTGGATATTAACTTCCTGACTTCCGGAGAATATAAACTTATAATTGATATTCAATCAATTGGTAAATGTGTCGGAAATTTTACTATAGAATAAAATTCTGTAAATCTAGCTGAGCTAGCAAGGTAGGTAATGACGTTAAGTGTAATAACCTGAACAGAGAAGCCGATTGAAAATAATCGGCTTTCCTTATTTTATATTTTCACTCATCTTATCGGGATCTAACGGGCAATCAAAGACTCTGAAGATTGAAACAGAATTCCCCGTATAGGTAAATTATTTTATAGTTTTGGATAACTAAATATCTGTATTGACACTTCCTTCCGCTAAGATTCGTTTCGATAGTTCCCGATTCCGGAAATTTAGAAAGCTGTTTCATTGTATCATCCAGAATTCTGCTGACCAGCCTCTGTCCGCTTGTTATTCCAATATTATAGGTATGATACTAGTAGATGTTTCCCAACTCAGACAAAGCATATTCCTCCCAAATTACCTTTGTCCGTCTCACAATCCCAGTCTGGCTTTTACTTGGTCTGTCGTATAGAACTTACCTTCTAGGATATCCCTTTTGGTCTGCTCCACTCCGGCTATTAATTCTTCTTTCGATAAGCGTTTTCTCTGTGGAGGAAGAGAATTAATAGATTCACCAATAATGTTTTCTATTGGAGAAAGTTTATTTTCATCTTTCACTTCCCTCTATCCTGTATATTAATTGTTGACGCCATGATACTTTACCCAATTAGTTATGTGCAAACTTACATAAAAGCATGATTTATAGGTAAGTCGAATAGAAAACAACAGTTTTATAGAGGAAATATAACAAATAATTCAATAAGTAATTGTTTGTCCATTCAAATTAAAAACTTTGATTTGTTTAAACGAATTGTGCTCCGGACTTTTGAATATTCGAATAGATTTTACAAACTATACCTTTCATGTATAAAGAGATGGAATAAGATATCAGAAGCTCTCTACATTAGGCTTCAACCAAGATTTTTCCCAGCGTATGATCCTTTTTCTTCGGGTAAGTTCGTCCGTATTCTTTTTGTTCATGCAAGATACCCTATCCAGATTTTACAGGAAATCTCCACCCTTTGGGTTGTATTTCCTGTAAAAATCTTGCATGAACAGAATCCGGTCAGGTTATACCCTCGAAAAAAAATCATACGCTTATGAATTATAAAAAATTATTAGAAAAGATCACCCATAAAGATTTTAACGGAGGGAGTTTTCCTTATTGCAGCTGCCAGGTCAATGTAACAATGGGAAGTGACAGCATGAATATACACATTACAAAGGGAAAACATCTGATCACTGATTTTGATTTCACTTTCGAAATTCCGCGTGATCTCGTATTCCACAATATGTGTCAACGAACATCAAATTGCATTACCCGGAACCTGAGGATTATCTACAATTGCAAAATGTCGGTATATTACGAATCCTGATAAAAAGAATCAGTATGGCTACTGTAGGAAAAGAATATACAAAGACGATCGATATCATAAAGCGATATATAGATTATAGGTATCTCCATACCGATGGTTCTACCTTCCGGTGTATAAAGCCATCGTTAGAAGATTGTCGCTCAGCCAGAGATCTTTGGATAAAAGAATGTTATCTGTTAGGTGACAGACTGATAGTCTTTGACAATAAATCCCTTGAACGCTTTTTGGTGTTCAATCCGAATTTAAAAGGCTGTGTCGTACTAGTAGGAATTAAAGCAACATCAATCCGGATCGTTGGGCGTAGATACTTCTTTCAGATGTTCAGCCTTGCGGGAGCAGGTCGACAGCCGGAGCTATTGGGAGAAGAAGGAGCATATGTGTTAATGCTGAAAGCTTATCACTATCATTTCAGAAATAAAAAGAATAACAATCAAATACAGAGCAACTATGAATAATAATTCAATAACTATTGCCTTTTCAGGGCATCGGATGAACAGGGTAACAACTGATAAAAAAGAATTGTCAACTCTTATCGCTGCAGCAATTATCCATTTTTATGTCAAGGGGTATCGTATCTTTCTGAGTGGGATGGCCGAGGGATTTGATATGATTGCAGCGGAAGAGGTTCTGAAAATAAAAGAACAGTATCCTGATATCGAACTTCATTGTATTATCCCTTTTGGGGGACAATCCGACAAGATGAGCATGGAAGGCAGATTGCATTACAACGCCATCCTGTCGGCGGCAGATTCTGAGATATGCCTGAGTAAAAAATATTATGACGGCTGCTTTCTAAGACGGAATGATTACCTGATCGATAACTCTACCCAATTAATCGTTTATTATGATAATGCTCCCAAAGGAGGGACATATTATACCGTGAAAAATGCACTCCGTAAAAGCATCGAGGTTTTTAACCTGTTTGAACAGAAAATGGAATACCATCATTTTTATCAGGATGAATTGCTAACAGGCTGGGGGAGATCCTCATTCAATGTCAAAGCCCTTTCCTATGAGCAAGCCGTAGAAGTCATCCGTTTACTTCATTTCCGGGATGTAACAGAGCTTGAAGATGATCATCCTTTCATCTCTTTTGAAAGTTATGAATACCTGACAGAAACCTATACCCAGGTAAGTCTAAAAGAGAATGGGGGACAGGCAACAATCGAATTTATCAAAGATGACTCATTGAAGACGACCTTATTCTCCAATGCTGACAATAAGCTGGCAGAAGCAAGACACGATACTCTTAAAGAATTAGCCGGCAGCCTGGCAGAAAAAAAGATGACGGATGTATTCAAAATGCTTCCTGCAGAATTCAAGGTTAAAAACAACCCTGGAAAATATGCAGAAGTTTACCGGGAAAGATACAATGAATACTTTGAAAGCTATATGGAACAACTATCTAAGCTCTGATAATGAACAGGTATAAAAAATAAGTAAATATGGGTAAACATACACTTACTCCCGGATTTGTGAATATCCCGATCCGGGACCTGCTTATATGGGTAAAAGTCTTTAAAAGTGATGGTATCATCTTGGCAGAGGAAATACAGAAAGAATTGACTCTTATAGATGATTTATTGACCCTTCAGAAAAGCCAATCTTTATTAAACCGGAAAAGAAAACTTAAAGATCAATTGGAAGACCGTATAGGAGCTGAATTAGGTTTAAGTCCTTCTTATCAGATAACTTGTAAAAAAAAGCTCTAAAACTAGGCGGAAATGAAAGAGACCAATTATTCAAAACATATTTAGGAAGGTTGGACAGTGCAGGCTTTTGTTGATGAACTTCAACCTGTATTCGACCTAATTATGCTCGGGTTAAGCTGGCAACCGAAATTAACATCCAAAGCAGAAGTAAAAAAATGGTGTGTAAATAACTGGGCATACTACAAGAAATACACTCCGGAAGTTGTAGACCATTTCTGCCAACAGTACAATATCCCTAATTAATACAACAGATGATCTTATAACAACCAAAACAGAGATAGCTTATCTTGAGTTTTCACTGTTTTATCAAATAGTAATAAATCCCTCAAAAAAGAGAACAATGAAAATTGAATTAAAAAACATCAAACATTTTTATGCCCTGACAGATGAAACGAATGCTTTCTCAGCCAAACTTTATGTAGATGGAGTATTAACGGCAGAGTGCTCAGATACAGGTAAAGGCGGATGTATAGACATCAATGTTGTAAAAGGTCGGGAAAGACTTTTGGGAAAAGCTAAAGAATATACCAAAAGTCTACCTTCTCTAAAAACAGAATTTGATTTTGATCTGGAGATGGATCTTGAACTTTTTATCGGACAATTGGTAGACGCAGATATTGCAGAAAAAGAGTTTAAGAAATCCGTAAAGAAGCTTGAGGTGAATAATATTGTATTCGGGAAAAGTAAAAAAGAAATACAATATACCTGGTTCACCGCAAAAGGCAACCATAAGGTAGCTATTTCCTTAATGTTATCTCATTCGGATACCAGAAAGATGTTAGCCGAACGTATAAAACTACTGAAAGAGGAAGGAAATCAAATTTTCAACACCAATATATCGGACGAAATACTTCCTGTGCAGGATAACAAAGCTGATAAGGATCAGAAATAATAAATAGAAATAAAATCGGAAGGATATGGATATGACAAATGAATTCTGGGATTTTATCGAAGAAAATCTCCCCGGTTATTATTACCGTGATGATGTGCTAAGGCATTCAAACCTGCAGTTACTGGTTGATGGAGAAGAGTCCTGCATTACAGACCTAAGTCTCGAAGAAGCAAAGGCAGAATTGGATGCACTATCTTTAAAGTTATATAAAGAGGCTATTGATGCTTTTACTAAAAAGGATGTCCTGTAAATAATAAAGCAAATAGAAGTTCATATACTCAATATGTGGACTCTATTTGCTTTTTCTATAATAAGGCAAAAATTCTATCTTATATTTTGAATGATTTAGATGCTTTAAAAGCCGGGATATTGTGAGCCGGAATAATTATAGTCGTATTTTTTGAAATATTCCGGGCCGTTTTTTGCGCCCGTTGCTTAACAATAAAACTACCAAACCCTCTTAAATATACATTCTCATTTTTTGCTAAAGAGTCTTTTACTACATCCATAAAAGATTCAACTGTTTTTAATATGGTGGTCTTATCTATACCCGTATTTTTTGCAATCTCATTTACAACATCTGCTTTTGTCATAATCATATAATTTAAAATGAAATGCAAAAATAGCAGAATTTCACTAATCAATACTTATTCATTCATAAGATTTTTTACACATAAATAAGAAAACCAAGTCTGTCATTTTATTTCATCAGGCAAAGTTATGGCTGGTTCCGGGCGGATGTGCAAGGTCACGCCCTTTCGGGTTTTTGAAGAAATCTCCACCCTACGGGTGTATTTCATTCAAAAAACCTTGCATCCTGAACCATCCATGCTGTTTGCCGCTGAAATTTTAAATGACAGCCTTATGAATAATATAAGCGGGAATAAGTATTATAAGTTGGTGATGATACTCATAAAGATATCATTACTGGGGTTTATAATCTATGCGGTGGTTCAGTTTTTTCATACCATATCCCAAAGCACATTCTACATTATAATTGGAATTATTCTAACCTGGAGAATCTGGAAGTTCTCTATCAAACTAATATGGCTACTTATACAGATCGGGATCTTTTGCTATGTCATCTATTTACTAATCTATTAATATAACCTGAAATGAAAGAAGATTTAATGTTTTGCAGCATGGGTAACGGAATAACTATTGCCGACCGTAATCAGGAAAAATATAGTGATTATAAAACGGTAGCTCATATCGGTTATAACCGGGATATTACTTATTATGATAAGAAGATGTCAAAGGAAGCGATAGACTGTATCGAACGCTTTACCAAATACAACAATTCATCTGCATCGCAAACACAACCCTATCCGGTATTGAAGCCTGTGGAATTCTCAAAGATGGATGTACAGGAATTAAAGAGAATGTTCAATAGGGTACTTGGTTTCCATTTTAAGGAAGTGAATATCGAAGTTGCAAATTTTACAGATGCAAATTATATCACAGTCATAGCAGATAAAGCAATCTGTGAGTTTCTTACCCGATATTATAGGTATATGAAAACCGAAATAAAAGAAGGCGTACACCACTGGATTTTCACGATGTACGATAAGGCCAATACAAAATACTAATCTTAAAAATATAAAGAAGATGAAAACATCCGAATTATTAAAAGCTATAGACAAAGCTTTCGAAAAGAGACTGGACGAGAAAACAGGCTGGGGCCGTAATGAGATCAAGGCTGCATACCGTTTGGTCGTAACAGAAGTATTAATGGCAGTAGCCGATACAACAACTGAAAAATGACTAGGCAGCAAGCAAGACCAACACGAGTCGTAAACATCCGTAGAGAAGACTACGATGTATATATCGGTCGGGCAGGGAAGGGGCAGGACGGATATTTCGGTAATCCCATCAAGCTTCAACCGGGTGAAGGTAGAGGTGCAACTCTTGAAAGATATAAAGAATACTTTCATAACAGGCTGCGAACCGATCCGCAATTCAAGAAGCGTATCGAAGCACTTAAAGGAAAAACTTTAGGCTGCTTCTGTAAGCCGAATCCCTGTCACGGTGATATTATCAAAGAATATCTGGATTCAATTTAATAACAGAAAAGACAATGGAAACAAAAAAATACAGCAGAGGCCGTACAACATTTGATGTGCAAGAAATAGCTACCAGTGAATTACAAGAATTTCTAAGCAAGAATGAAAACTATTTTCCCGTACACATAGACTGGAAAAATCAGCTGGCACTGGTATCAGACCAACGGGAAAAAATAGAAAAAGAGAAGAATAAGTTCGGGTTTAAATGCCGGAGCTGTTCAAAAGGAGAGAAAATTACCTGGGTATACCTGCTCGAATGTGATTACGATAAGTATGAAGCAGGAGCTGCGTTGGTGCAGGATTGTTTTCCTTATCTGAATAATGAACAACGGGAGATAGTAAAAACAGGTATGTGTCCTGATTGCCAGCGTAAATTCTTCCCGTCAAACTATGAAGAAGAGGATAACAGTTAATACAAAGTATAAATAAAACTACGAAAAGTCCGGGCTGATCCAGTCCGGGCTTTTTGCATTAATAAACATACCATTATGGAATATACACCAATAACAGCGATCAGCCCTGAAATATCGGCAGCTATCCGACAGGCATTCACTGATAATATGGATAAGGAATACTCCCTGATCTATACCGATTACCGGGAAAATTATGATAATAGCGGAGAGCTTATCCAGAAATGTCTAGATGCAAAAAGTGATGAATCTCTGTACGATAACCACTGGGAATCTGATGCCCGACGCGAGGGCAGCGAATATGTACTGGAGAATTTACAAAATAAAACCCTGGTCACTGATAAATACCAGTTCCTGCATCCCTATATCGAAGACTGGCTGGAAGATAACAAAAATGAAATTCTTGAAATCATAGAAGACCGGGATACTAGCGAACCTTATAAAGAAATGCTGGGACGGAGTAAAATACGCGGCAGGGCGACCCTGTTTTCCAATTACGATTGCTTCCCCCATAACTACGATATGAACAATACCTACTATTACGATGAGTATTTTAAGGATATGATCGATGTATTGTGTCTGAATCCGGCAAAAGTAAAGCAGGTATTCAATCAGAAAGGCATTAATACCACAGGCAAATGGCCAAATAAACCAAAACGTAACGGCAACGAAGCCGTCCGTTATGAAGACTGGGCAGACGAGATGTTAAACCAATGCTGTTACTGCCTGCTCACTTTTATGGGGCTTATGCCTTTGACAGGCCTCTATCAAAACAATTTCGGGGAGTACAAGACGATCATTATCCCCAAAGGTAATAACTGCGGCATGTTCAACAGTTGGAATGGCGGAGGCTCCCTGATGGAAATGGAATTGCTTCGTGACCTGTATATCCCGGTTGAATTTATCCGGAAAACAGAATATGACCGCTGTGAAATCTGTGTCGACGAACCAAGGTGTGGCAACGGTTACTGTATCAATGAAGTGTATGGACTCATGTCTTCGGCATGGGGAAAAGAAATCAAACTTATTTACAAATAATTAAAATCCAAATAATATGGCAAGCATAACAATCGCATTGGTCAAAAAGATAAACAGCAGTTGTTCAAACGGCTTTCAGTTCGATATTCAGGATTATCGCCAATTAGGAGATAAGAACCTGTCTAAAACAATTACCATAGACGAAAATAAACTGATAAAAGCTACCCTGTATTATCAGAATGAGATTATCGAACACCGGGAAGCCGGACAGAAAATACCGGTATTGAATGTGAGTATCTGGACCAAATCAGGTAGTTCCACCATGTGGAGTTCCGGCCTGGGCAAGTTCCATCATTACAGGGATAAGAAAAGCCCCCGCCGTAATATAGCCGTTTTGCAGGAAATCACCAAAGAAATCACCGATGACTTAATTAAAAGCATGGCTGTCGATAACCGGGATGACAGCATATTCAATGCGCTGAATGGTTCGTCCGGAACTACAGATCAATAAGTAAATTAATAATAAGAAGAAGACAGGCAGTATCGGAAAAAGGCGTTGCCTGTCTCTTTTAATAAGTAAGGAATAAAATGATGAAATTAGAAATCGAAAGACTCTCCATTGAGATAACCCGCCGGTGTAATATGAAATGTTCCCATTGCATGCGTGGAAATGCCCGGAATACAGATATAAACTTCGAATATATAACCAATGTTCTGAGGCATACCCAAAGCATCGACTACTTGAATCTGACAGGAGGCGAACCTTCTATGAATGTTGAAGCTATCAAGTTTGTATTGAACAGTCTTAAACGTAGGAAAATATCCGTTGGCAGTTTCTATATCGTTACAAACGGCTCCAAAACATCGATGTCTGATGAATTTATCAAGGTTTGCTCAGAGCTTTATGCTTATCAAGAAAAAGAATCCCATCCCGAACAACTGAATTGTATGCTGGAAATGAGCAATGATCGGTTTCATGATGCTACTTGTCGAGATGCAGTTCATCAGAAACTTTCAGCATATCCGTTCTTCTGCAATCGCTATCCAACCACTAACAGGGAAGGTGTACCGCAGATAAAACAGGGAAGGAGTAAAACCGGTTATCAGGTTATTATAGGCACAATAGGCCTTGATGGTAACAGGGTATATGGAGATGTTTACCTGAACGCCTTAGGCTACCTTATAGCAGTCGGAGATCTAAGTTACAGCAATCAGGATAGATATATCATCTGTCACAGCAAGGACTTTATTCCCTATTTGAAATCAAACTAAACAATAATAAAAATGAAAACAAGAAGATTTTGTCCCCAGTGTGGACGCCCGTTGTGTAAATCAAGTCAGAAAGGATTTGATTTTCAATGTTATAATTGCGGTAAGGATTTTACTAAAATCGAAGTCCTGAGAAAAGTCGATTTGTTACAAGTTAAAGCGCTTAGGCATCGCTCTTATCTGGATGACCTTTGGCGTGGAGAATATGCGCATAGCCATAAAAGACCATTTCCTGGAAGGGGTAAGGCTTATGTACGTAGTAAAGCCCAAGTGCCTAAATATACTGCCAATAGCCTGATCGCCATAAACGGGAGTTATCATTACGAACATGGAATAAAACAATCCGATGTAGATATGGCAAACCGTTATGTCCAAATGATCGAAAACACGAGATCGGATAAGCAGCCCCGTAACGGAGATATGATACGCCTGACAACTCAGCATGGAGACTATTATCCCTATGCCCATCTGGAGAAACTTTATGAAGATGGTTTTTCAGTCTGTGAACAACCTTACTTTCCATTTATATATCCGCATCCGACAAAAAACGGTATCAGTTGTTCGACCAGTGGAGGAGCCTGGCTGAGTATTCCACCTAAAGCCCTGAAATATGTAGGTAAAGAAGAGAAGTTCTTCAAGGATTGGGGATGGTGTGGAGCCAGAGGCAACGGTGCAGTCTGTTTCAAGGCAGAGGTCTGTGTATGGGAATATATAGCACCCAATCCAGTTTACGATAATTACACTACAAAAAATTGGAGAAAAGTGCACTTGTCCAAAGATGTAACAAGTAAAAAATCTGAATATCTCTATTCTGGTAACGGAATGGCATTTAAGACCCAACAAGAACTGGATGAGTATATCAGCTTATTCAGAGGAAAACTCTACAGCGTCTACTGGCCGAACAGCTTTGTCCTTTGGTGTTATTTCGAGAAGGAAATAAAATTGTCAGAAAACGCATGGAAAGCTCTCGATCTGCCGAGAATAACATTCAAGGCAGAGGCGAGTTATCCGGTAAAAATGGAAATGGATAAATACAACCATACTGTTACCCGGTATACAATAAAAAAATCTAAACAACAAAAGACAATTTATTATGAGCCCAACTAAACATATCCGTATATGCGGACACAACATTGAACTTAAGTTATCCAAAATCCAGCCGCAGAATGCCAGTTACTATATCAATGATGAACTGTTGAACTATAAAGTTATGGATGATATTGTTAAACAAATCAAAACCGGCAGACGGGCAGGATGTTTCAAAGCCCGGAGCCGTATAGCGAAAGAAAGAGACAGTCAGGGACGTCTGGTGAAAATCGAGGGAACCTGGCGTATACGTATCGATTACGGAATACTCTACCGTATTTTCAGATGGTGGTATAACTGCAACTTTGATCCTGAAAAAATTGACCGACTATTTTATAAAGTCTTCGGAGACAGGGTCGACCATTACCTGAAACAATATAACGATAAATATAAAGCTAACCTGTTTGACTTTATAGGATATATCGGTACCGACACAAAAGAGGGCTATGCCTTTTTTGATCTTGTCTCACAGGAGATGGAAGCCTATGAGGTGAAATATGATCTGGATACAAATATTTAAAAAAGAATAGGGTTCAATAACTATAAAATATACAATCATGTTATATATAATCGATGATGAAAATTTCAATGGGTGTATAGTCGCCAAAATGAATGATGACAGATATCTAAATTATACGGCATTGAAGCTTGATACCTATAAAGCCAAGATGGGTTTGCCGGGTTTAATAGCTGTTACAACAGAAGAATTTGAAAAGAGGCGGGAAGAATACATAGCCTCTTGCCAGACAGGCTTCACACAAATCAGTGAAGATGAATTCTACATCCGTATTAATGAATCGGAGGTAATAAAGCGCCATTTCTTAAGTAAAGAATTGAAGTTCTTTTATCTGACAGGAGAAGAATCCGCATTTGGAATCATGCCGCTTTATGTTTGTTATAAGAATAACTATTACATGGCTCAGAAAGATATCAAATTATCCCTCGACAGTATCCTGAGTTATATCAAGGACAATAGAAATCTTGTGATATTAAACCTTGAAGATGCCGGGCATGATATCGGTCTATTTAACTATATGCAGGATCATGGCATCTCGGATATTACAGATTTTTTCGATACGGAACCTGATAAAATCCGGCTGGATGATACGGATATATTCTTTGTCCAAGTTGATGATAAGAGGGATCGGTATATTATTTATACAAATAAAGAAAATGCGCTAGATAAAAACATGTTACAATTACTATTGGAACGTTTCTATTGTGATAATTACCTGTCCTTCTTCGAGAAGAAATATTCCGTATGGGATGAGTATAAAGAGAAATGTATCGCCTATCGGGATGGTAAAGGCTACGGATACACAATTTGGCAGTATAGATATTAGCAAAACTACAGGGAAAATAAACCCGTCCTTAAATAATATGGAAAAATGAAATTAGTTTATTAAATTTGAATAATGAAATCAAAGAACGACATAAAGCAATTTCTGGAACGAAAGCTTCATGCGGCCAACGCATTCTGGTCTTATGAAAAAAACTCATGCCGAAACCTGTCGGATCGGGATCTGATAAAACATGTCCTGATTCATCTGGATCTGGACGATATTCAATTGCTGTTCGATATCTATCCCAAAAGACAAATCAAAAGAGTATGGCTTGACGAACTTGTTCCGCAAGGAGATTACCTGATTTCTATGAATCTGTGTTTTGCCCTTCTGTATTTCGATATCAAGAAGCCGTTGCAATATCTTAAATCAATGGAGACTCGCCATTTCAACAAAATAGCAACCGGTTATGGATAAAGCATTAGTCGAAAAAACAAAGAATGTAATTGAGTCCATATCCCAAATGGATTTGATTAAACCTTATGTACTTGTAGGTGGTACGGCTTTATCTTTGCAAATACAAAACCGATTGAGCGAAGATCTTGACTTTATGCGCTGGCAAGGGTATAAGGGTGAGAAGATGGATGTCGATATCCCGGCTATCCAAAAAGAACTGGAAACCCGTCACACAATTGACTCCCTGAATATTCTGGAATTCAATCACGTTGAAATCCATATAGACGGAGGAGTCAGGCTTTCTTTCTACGCACCCGAAAAACGGAGCCCGGTTTTGAAAACTGTTCCGTATTTAAATAACATGGTTTTAGCGGACATCGATACTATTGCATCCTTAAAAATGGAAACGATGATGCGCAGGAATGTTTTCCGTGATTACTACGATCTTTATTGTATCTTGAATCTGAAGCAGGCAGAAGAGATAAAATCTATTATCGATAATGCCCTTAAATATTCGGGGCACAACCTTAAGAGTAAGAATTTATTAGGGATGCTCGTTAACTCGGACAGGTTTAAAAGCGACTCTTCTTTTAACCAATTGAGTCCGAAATATATAATATCAGCCAAAGAGATAGAAGCCTTTATGATCGAGAAAGTAAGGGATGTATATTTACAAAAATAAGATGCTGTCCTACGATGATAAACATCCTGAAAATAGTATCTTCGCTGCTGATAAAATAACACTTATAATAAAATAACGATGAAACAACTCGTAGAAGAACTGAACGGATTATTTGCCGAATACTCAAAAGATGCTAACTCTCAGGTAGAAACAGGTAACAAAGCTGCAGGACAACGCGCTAGGAAGATATCTCTTGAAATTGAAAAGAAATTGAAAGAATTCCGTAAAGTTTCAATATCTGAAGCAAAAAATTAAGCAATGATAGCTTATCTTTGAAAGAGTAACTTGAAAACAGGTTACTCTTTTTTTATAAACTATATCTTCCGGGTAGTAAAATTTCAGTCAGTAGATTATGAAAAAGAAAGATGCAGCTAACAATAAAAATTTAAAGCTGGCCATATTGGTAGATGCCGATAATGCTTCAGCCACCAAATTGAATGAAGTTCTTGTCTTTACAGCACGTTACGGACAGGCAACCGTGAAACGTATTTACGGAGACTGGGGCAAGTCCGCATTGTCAGGATGGAAAGAACCTGCCCGGGAATATTCTTTTCGTTTAATAGAGGCTTTACCTTATGTCAAAGGCAAAAATACCACCGATATAAGTCTGATAATAGATGCTATGGATTTGCTTCATGCCGGTTCAGTCGATGGGTTCTGTATTGTCTCCAGCGACAGTGACTATACTCTTTTAGCACAGCGTATCAGGGAAGAAGGATTATTGGTATTCGGTTATGGAGAAAGTAAAACGCCGGAATCTTTTGTCAATTCGTGCAGGGAATTTGTCTTTTCCGACAAGCAGGGCGAACTTCCGGTAAAGCATGGAAGTGGTGAAACTCCGGAAACCATACTTAAGAAAGAAGGCCATTTGTTCGACAAAGCTTATAACAAGGCATCCAATGATGGAAAGTCGGAAGTCACCCTATCCCAATTGGGGATGGCAATAAAAAAGATACTGCCCAAATATAAACCCCGCCGCTACGGATGTAAAACTTTGGGTGAAATTTACGAGAAACTGGGAGCCTATGAAATAACCCCGACGGAGGTAAAAGGAATATACAACGTCATCCGTAAGAAAAACGAATAAGAATATTTTATTTTCTATATTCTGACACCTACTTTAATCTCTTTTCGAACCACTTCGATGCATACTAATGGCAATGTGTCATATGTTTGCATGCAGGACAAGCATAGTAATACAGCTTTCATCGATACCATCTGATACTTGAAAATTACAAACCTCCGGTTAATCACCTTCGATATACTTCAGTTGATCCGAGAACCTCACTAGTTTAAATAGTTGTTTTTTGTTATTATAAAATCAACGCTTTACCTCTCAAAGGCAAAGTTACTCCGTGCCTTTTTCTGGAAAACAAAGATTACCCTTACAGGTTTCAGGTAAAATCTCCACTCTTTTCAGAGTGTATTTTACCTGAAAATCTTTGTGTTTCCCTGGCACGGACTTTTGAGCCTTTGAAGGTAAAGCGTCTGCCTTACAGGCGCATAATATTCATTTCAATATAGATGTATTATGAAGATTAATAACAAAAGGCTCGAAAAGACTGCAGAAAAATTCACTAACCTGATGATCAAACGTATTACGGAGGTAGATAAGGATTGGGCTAAACCCTGGTTAACAGTCAAGCGGAAGGAGTACCTGCCCCGCAATATTACAGGACGATTCTATAGCGGGGGCAATACGCTGATGCTCCTGATTTATTCCATGTACTATGATTACCGTACTCCTGTATTTCTTACGTTTCTACAGGCGAACAACCTCGGTATACGAATAGATAAGGGAGCACAATCTTTTCCGGTCTACCATATCGCTTATATGTATTACAACCCGCTGATCCAAGAACGAATTTCCATTGAAAAATACGAAGCTCTTACGGATGCAGAGAAGCAAGGCTATTATATGATTATGACGCCTAAATGCTATGATGTATTCAATCTCGACCAGACCAATTACAATGAAAAATATCCGGATGAATGGGCGGAGTTACTCTCCCGGCATGAAATATCCCAACAAAACGATAATCCGGAGAATTACAGTAACAATCTACTCGATACTGTCATCGCAAATCAATCCTGGGTATGCCCGATCAATGAAAAATTATCCAACAGGGCTTATTATTCCCCTTCGGAAGATAAAATCGTATTGCCTTACAAAACACAGTTTCCGGATGGGAAAGCCTTTTATGGCACTGCTTTACATGAGATGGTTCATTCCACAGGACATGAAAACCGCCTGAGAAGGATCAAAAAAGGCGCATCTAAAGGAACCGATGAATATGCCAAAGAAGAGCTTGTCGCCGAATTGTCTTCCGCCCTGATGGGCTATTATCTGGGCATAGAAACTTCTATCCGGGAAGACCACGCCTCATACCTCAAAAACTGGCTGGAAGCCTTACGTAAGGAAAGTTGCTTTCTGATGGATGTCCTGACCGATGTAATACAGGCTGTCAAGTACATGTGCATACAGATGGAATTCAATCCGTTCGGGGAATTTGTGAAGCCGGATACTATCGTATCAGCAAAACAGCATAAAGAAGAAGTTTTCAATAATGAACTTGTAGTTGTGGACTGATATGTACAGACAATTGAAATGGCTTGTCCGGAGATGTTACCGGAAGCGGCAAATTGTACCCACCGGAAATTATCTAAAACTGATTATCCGGCAACCGGAGAAAAAGATCATGCTGGTGTTTTACGTCAAACCGCCGCCACAATCCAGACAACAATTACGGCTGTATAACTTCCGGTGGAGCCGTAAACACCGTTACTGGCACGCTTACCTAAATAATAACAGGATAAATCAGGTGAAACAACTATACAAATTGATTAACGATCGCAAATATGATAATAATACAAAATAATTATGGAAAATATATGTACCAATATTGCAGTTGTTACCGGTACCGATAAACAGGTGCTGGAGCAAGTCATAAAAGACATATCGAAAAACTTTGAGTGTTACACGGATATTGAAATTGACAACGGGTGCTGCGAACTGGAGTTCAGTACCAACGGCCCGTTCCCAAGAGAAGCAATGGAAGCAATGACAAAGAAATATCCCGGAAAAGATCTGTACATACAAGTCATCACCTATGAATTACCGAATGAGCTGGTTCAGCATCATATCTATGAAAATGGCAAATGGACAGATAAACTGAAGGAAAAATACCAACAAAACAATTAATACAATGATATATGAAAAAGATAGAAGGGAAGAAATATGCATTGAATAATTCCTATTTTAAACATATGAAGCATAATTATCCGGATACCATCCTGGATGTAGTACACTATAAAAATCAGTACGGTGAATTGCCTTTTGATTGCAGGGATGATAACTGGTTGTATGAGGCAATGGTCGAACGGCAGAAACGATATGGTATCCAGAACAGTCAATACTTGACTCCGGACAAAACTGCTGCACAGCTTGCGGAGCTGACCAATAATTTTCAACCTAAAAATAACCTCGTACTGGATGCCTGTTGTGGTACAGGGCAGTTAACAAAATACCTGTTGCTGAATAAGCTCAATGTTACCGGCTTCGATAATGATCCCGATATGGTTGAAATATGCAAGCTGACCTATCCGCAGGCCACATTCAACCTGTATGATTTCAGGGAGCAGGATAGTCAAGGCCGGTTTGACCTTATCGTATCCAATCCTCCGCATGAGCAAAAAGATATAACCTCTTTCTTCGGTTGGCTGTCATCTGCCTTAACTGACGATGGCAAAGCCATATTGCTTATCCCTAAAGGATTCATGGGTAAAGAACGCCCGAAAATACTGGTGGAATATCTCAAATGCTTTGATATCCTCCATCGGGAAGATATGCAGGAATCGTTCGCACATACTAAATGGATCTGTGAAACCTGCATTGTCGGATTGACGGATACTTATAAGATGGAACGCAAGCTTAAAGAAAAAATAAATTCAGATATACAGGAAGAACCACAAAAAAAAGAAACGACAGATCAAAAAATACATATCATGGAAGCACAGGACTTAAAAAAGATACAAAACGTCAGAATCGACAGGATAGAGCCGAACCCGCTCAATCCCCGGAAAAAGATCAGGGACTCCTACATTCAGGAGTTAGCGAACAGCATGAAAACAGTTGGGTTATTACAGGCTATAACCCTCCGCCACAAAGGCGAAAAACTCCAGATTGTAGCCGGGGAATGCCGCTATCGGGCTTTCCTGTTAAATGGGGAAGAATCGATACCTGCAGTTATCGGAGACTACAGTGATGAAGAGGTTATGGTAATGGCTCTGGCAGAAAACCTGAACCGGAAGGACCTGTCTCCGTTTGAGGAAGCCAACGCTTTCTACTATTTTATTCATACCAATGACTATACAGTGGAAGACCTGAGCATTAAATTCGGCAAAGGAGAAGCTTATATACGCGGACGGTTAAGGCTGCTCTGCCTGATTCGCGAATTAAGAGATCTGTTGGAAAACGAGGACCTGACCATAAGCGCAGGTATCGAGCTGTCTAAATACTCACAGGCTATACAAAAAGAAGTGTTTGAGGATCACTATAAGAATGAAGATGTTTCAAATTGGAGTACATTTAAAACAAAAGACCTGGCCGGCCGGTTAGTACGTTTATATACAATGACCCTGTCGGACTATGATTTTGACCAGACACAGTGTAAAACCTGTAATTCGAATACCGATACAAATACATTGTTCGATGAATGCAAAGGCCGCTGTACGAATATTGAATGCTTGAGAAATAAACAGTCCGAGCATACCTTGCAGGTTTGTAGAGCACAAACGCAAAGTAACGATTTTGAAGTTATTATAACTCCTGCAGAGAAAATAAGTGTTGACACAGCTCAAAAATTAGAAAGTGAAGGTATACAGGTAAAGACTGTGATTGCGTTTGAATCACCCGAGCTTCCTAAAAAGCCCAGGCGGGAAGACTTCAAACTCGAATGTGATTATAATGATGCTATGGATACCTATAAGATGGAAGACCTGGAATATAGTGCGGAGTTTGATGATTATGAGAAAAAAGTAGAGGCCGGCGAATATAAAAGATGCCTGCATATTGGAAGTAATAATCCTAAGGTGTGCTATGTCCCGGTGAGTAAACCGGATAAAGAAGATACTGTTGCCGGGCTTAAAGAGCAGGATAAAAAGAACAGGGAATCAACCATAAACAGTATTACACGGGCATCATTGGATATTCTCAAGTCTAAAGAGCTGCCATTGGGAGCATTCTCTATGCTGGAAGAAGAGATTTATCTGTTCCTGATGCTGGGATATCTTCATGAAAAATATTTTCCCTTATTTGGCATCACGAATACAAAGACAGAATATTTGAGCGATAAAGACAAGGAATTAATTATAAAAAATATAACCGTTGAACAGTATGGATTTCTGAAACGCGAATATATCCTCAGGTGCCTGTTATCCCCTCATATAAATAATCTGAAATCTTCTAAAGTCAGGTTTTATGCGGCTAAATTTGCAGAGCAGCATTTTGCTGAAGATGTGAATAGTATGACAACTAAATACATGGATACTTATGCCAAGAGTAATAAAAAAATTCAGGAGAAAATAAATAAAATAGAATCAGGAACAAAGTCGAAGAAAGAAGAGCCATTATTGACCAAATGAACCCAAATTAAAAATAAGCCCGGAGAACCGGAAGGCAATCCGGGTTTACTGCTATATATTATTTCCCAACAACATATAGCTATAATGAAAAATACTCCTAAAAAAAGTATGAATGATTAGATATTTTTATCCGTAATTTTGATGACTATCCGTTTCAATCTTCATATTCCGCTTTTCCCTTTTTGTTTGAGAAAATCGTTTATTTCAGATTTCTTGTAATACATTTTTTGCTTATCTACCATATAGCATTTAATGATATTTTTTTGCCTGTAGCGTCTAAGGGTGCGTTTAGTAACTCCCAGAAGCAGGCATAGGTCTTGGTTATCAAGTAATTCATCCCCATCCAGACAGTCTTTAGTATTAAAAAGTCTTTGTATATTCCGGTTCATCTGATCCAGTCGGCCGGATATTTCTTTCATCCACTTCAATATTTCTTCAAAGGAATCTTCCATCGGAGTATGATATTATTTTTTATCCTTGGAGAACCCCGGAGTAATAAGTCCTGAAATAAGGTCACGGTGGGCATTACTACGTTTTAGGTTGTTTTTCGTGTCGGATAATTTCCTCCGGCTGAACGTTATTTTCCCTCCCATTTGAGTATAAGGTATCCATCCTCTCTTAATATAACGCATAATCGTTTGCCTGCTTACCTTTAGAAATGCTGCCGCCTCATCAGTATCCATCCTGTCATCCTGCATACTTTTTCTGTATTCCCGATAATCTTCGACAGCGGGCTTCAAATGGTTGAGTAATTCCTCTATACGCTCCAGCTTGTTCACTATACAGATGAAAGTCTCACTCTGTATTGTAATAGTTTCCTTTTCCATCATTTTGGTTTTATTGATTAATGGGACAAAGGTCATTCTATCTGAAAAATAAAATATCCAACGTTGCATCCAACGTTGGATATTATTTCTTGTAATTATCTGTTTATCAGATTAGTTTTTCGTTTATTTTTATCAGAAGGTTATCCGGAAGGGTGCGTAAATATTTACAGGGATCTTTTTGTCCCTGAAATTTACTGAATGTTTGGTATATATCTCCAAGATCGATTTGAAAAATATACTCAAAGCATTTTTTGATTTCGCTGATATCGGCTTTTCCGCTATTTATGGAATTGGCAATGCTATAAATCAATGCCACCAGAGCTGTCTTGTCGTTTGTCCAACGTAAGGGAACCGGAAGATCGTTTCCCGGTAAACAATCTATATCAATCAGGTTCGTGTTCTTTATTTTACACATTGCTATTGCTATTTCCGTATCTATAAAAGCATATATTCTTTCAAATATATTGCATATGGACAGATCTATTGTTCTGTTTCTTATAGTTACATCTGCCTTGATTTCATTCAGTACACGGTAAGTTGAGAACACTCTGCGTTCGTTGGAGCAATAATCCATCAGGTCTTTAATAAAGGCATAAAACCTTTCTTTGACCAATGTTTCATCGGAAGAGTTAATAATAGTAGTAAATAACCTATCATAGCTGCCATTTATTTTATTATCCATAAGGCATTATTATTTAAAACATTAACACTATCCGGCAAATGGATGATTGATAAAAATAAGAAAAAAAACTTCAAATCCCTTGCGGATTCAAAAAAAAGCTCTACTTTTGCATCCCGTTGAGCAAGTGATCAACAAAAAATTCAATGAGAGCATTGAAATAAGGAGTATTGAAAAGCTGAGTGATAAGAAAGGGAGCAATTAATATTCTCTCTTAAATAATTAGCTATATTTCAGGATTTTAGATAGAAATTATTTCGATCTGCCTGGGACTACGATTGAACAGTTCTCAGTATTCAGTCCACAGTTAGAGTACAAGCCACCAAGCTTGTTAACTGTCAACTGTTCACTGTAGACTGCACAAAATCGGGGGATTAGCTCAGCTGGCTAGAGCACCTGCCTTGCACGCAGGGGGTCAACGGTTCGAATCCGTTATTCTCCACAGTGTCTTCGACAGTCGTTATAGAAGTATAACAAGCAGCTGTTTACAGACAAGAAGATCTTTGACATGATGTAATAAAAGAGCAAGTAAAGAAAGATTATAGGAATATAATCTATCAAACCCTGCTATCGATGACTTCGGTTGTTGATAGATAGAAAAAGAAAGTAAATAAGGGCACATGGGGGATGCCTTGGCTCTCAGAGGCGATGAAGGACGTGATAAGCTGCGATAAGCTACGGGGAGGTGCAAATAACCATTGATCCGTGGATTTCCGAATGGGGCAACCCATTAGAGGAAGACTCTAATACACTGCAAGCAGTGAGCTAACGCGGGGAACTGAAACATCTAAGTACCCGTAGGAAAAGAAAACAAAAGTGATTCCCAAAGTAGTGGCGAGCGAAATGGGACTAGCCCAAACCAATATTGTTTAGGCAATGTTGGGGTTGTAGGACTGCGTCGTGGCAAGACCGTAAGGAAGTAGAACGTATTGGAAAATGCGATCACAGAGGGTGATAATCCCGTATACGAATCTTTGCGTAAGCCTAGCAGTATCCTGAGTAGCGCGGGACACGAGAAATCCTGTGTGAATCTGCCGGGACCATCCGGTAAGGCTAAATACTCCTGAGAGACCGATAGTGAACCAGTA
>NZ_DAOKYH010000029.1:0-21223 GCF_035323175.1 Dysgonomonas sp.
TCATTAAAAGTGATGTGCTCTACCTGCTGAGCTACGGAATCTCCCTGTTGCTTTATCAAAGCGAGTGCAAAGGTAGTTGAAAATATTTATTTACCAAATAAATGGAATAAAAAATTCCCTACATTCCCCCAATTCGCTATTCTTTATCATTAGACTTGACAGATAATAATCTGAAAAATAATACACTATACATAATGATCGGAAAATGTTAATATTTCAAATTTTTGAATAGGGTTCTTGCCTCACGAGCTTTATTCAGATAAATTATCAAAGTATCTCTATCAAATAAGTTCGGATTTTGCGGAATATAGATAAGCTGAAACAACGAAAGAAGCTCCTTGTCGGTAAACTGATCCAATATTTCATTGAAATGCTCATTGTCATCCATCTCAAAATAGAGCAATGCCAATCGCTCTTTCACCGCCAGATTATTAGGATCAAGGTCTAACAGCTTTTCTGTATAATAAGCTGCTTTCTCATAATCTTCTTCCTTGATGCTAACCAGAGCCAGCCTATCGGTCAGATGAAAATTTTCGTTATCCTCAGTGTAGATATTTAGGTAGTATTCTCTTGCCTTATCATAATGCTCCTGCTTAAACTCAATCTCCCCTGCAATCATATTCAAGTCAAAAAAGTCAGGATTTGAAGTCAGTGCCTTCTTCACTATCTGTGAAGCCTTATTATATTCTTTCTGCTGTAGAAAAACGTATGCTTTTCTCGAAATAGATTCAGAAGTCTCTCCATTCAACTTTTCATATTCTTCCAGAGCCGACAAGGCCTCGTCAAACATATCAAGAGACTGATAACATTCTGCCAACAGGAAATATATAGAGATATCCCCTGAACTCGTTTGCAATAGTTCATTAAAAATCTCAATCGCCTCTTCTGCTCTTCCGGCCAATGACAAACAGTGAGCTTTTAACTTCAGCACATTGTCATCCGAATCGTTAATGGTAAGAGCAAAATCAAATGCATCTATCGCCTTCTCAAACTCCTCTCTGAGAGAATATAGCTTCCCCAGATTAACCCAAGCCTCATACGTATACGGCTCAATATCCAGAATTTTATTTGTAGTCTCTATTGCTGCATCAAAATTATCGAGCATTTCGTACGAATAGGCCAGGTCAGACAATACATCTGTATTCTCGGGATTATGCTTCAGACTTTCCGCAAAGTAAGAAACAGCCTCTTTAAAACAGTCAGCCTCAACATGAAGAAATCCTAGCTCGGCGAAGATTGTTTCAGGATCTTCATCCTCTTCTTTCTCTAGCATTTCTTCGGTCAGTTTATATGCTTCCACATAAAGCTCCAGCTGGAGGTAACATTCTATTTTAAGCAGATACAGATCAAAGTCATATTCTGATGACGACATATTTATGATCTCTAAAGCTTCCGCATATTTACCATCGTAGACTGCAAACTTAGCCTTCTTCACCAGCAAAGAACTATTAGCCGGATGTATCGTCAGTCCGGCATCAACAATCCTCCTTGCTACATCTGTTTTCTCGAGAGAATCATAATATTCTGCCAGTTCGTCAAATTCGTCTGCATCAAGATAAATAGGCTTGCCCGACTCTACCGACTGCTCATATTTTGTTACAAGTATTGATATATCTTTTTTCGACATTATTATATTTAATCCATAAAAGGCTACAAAGGTAACTCTTTTTTAAATTGTTTCAGTGCAACTTGCAATATCAATCTTTAATCCATCTCGTTATAGTTAATGAATTTAAAACCAAAGCTTCTGCCATCGGACTAATATTCATATCTACAAAACGTACATTATATTTCAGTTCCCCATTTTCATCCGAGCTAGAAGCACCAAAATTGATCAATCGCTGCAATTTTCGAGCCGTTTTAAAGTCTTTCGATATCACTGCTCCACCTAGAGCAAATTCGTTTGCAGGAATGCTATACCCTAAAAGCACAGGACCTGAATCAATATCTCCGAGGCTTATCTCACTACTCCGATATCGCTCTTTAAAGAGTCTGAAAATCATGAATTCATTACTGAACGAATTCTTATAAGCATCGTATAACTCGACAGCAAATACAGGGTCAAACTGGTATATAAACATGATACTCCACCCCAACATCGAACCTCGAGGCTCTTCACCAAATTCTCCGGTCAAAGGATTAACGGTAGAACATAATACCCTTGTTTTTTTATCTATATAATGAGCTTTAGCATATTGCACCCAATCTCTACACACAGAATCATATTCACTTCCGGTATTATGAGCATAAAGAGCCAATGAAGCTAAAGCAACCGTATTATCGGGTATCCATATTGCCGACGGGTAAGATTCGAGATTGAGAAATGGTGTCTTCCGATAGCGAAGGTAAAGGGATTTGGATATTTTATCGTTCAGATTATCAAATGTGGTATCATCAGAAAGCAATCGATAACAGCCAAGCATCAAGTTTAAATGTCCTAAATATAACACCGAGTAACCAGGAACAGAATCCAGCTCGGTAAAGTTTTCTGGTACGTTGTAAAAAGAGGTTATTTTATTATCCAGAACCTTTATTATACTTTCTTTTATCGTAGGTAGAACTCGTTCTTTGTATGTAGAATCTTTAACAGCCAAATTAGTAAAGGCATAAGTAGAATAAGAATATGAAAACAGCATAAACTCATGACTTTCCCTCCCTAAAAGCATAACTTCAGAATTAGAGGTTAAAGGTTCTTTGATTACTCGTTCAAGATAATTTAATCGAAGATTCAGCTCCTTTTTATCGGGATAAGTATAGGTTTGAAATTGCATCACGAATATCCAAACTATAAATCCGGACAACAGGAATAATAATATTTTATACTTTAATTTCATTCTGCGAATCATATCTACAACGCCTAGAAAAAATCCAATCATAACAAGAATCAGAAATACATCAGCTCCTTACTTATCACCCAAAAAGTGACACTTTTTACGATACTTCAAACTGTCACCTAAAAACAATTGCGTTCCATACGCCTGAAATATTTTCACAACGTAAAGAACGCAATACTATATAATAGATAAAATTAATTATTTATCTTTTGCCTTTGCCCAAGAATCTTTAAGAGACACAGTACGATTAAAGACCATATTCCCGGGAGTAGAATCTTTATCTACGCAGAAATAGCCTGTACGTTGAAACTGGAATTTATCCCCTTCCACCGCACTTTTGAGATAAGACTCCATCTTGCAGCCTTTAAGTACTTTTAATGAATCGGGATTCAAAAGTTCTCTGAAATCTCTTCCATCATCAGCTGGATTTTCAACCATAAATAAGCGATCGTATAAACGCACCTCAGCATCGAAAGAATCTTGAACAGAAACCCAATGTATAGTTCCTTTCACCTTGCGTCCGCTTTCGGGCATACCGCTTTTTGTGAGCTCATCATACTCAGCATATACCTCTATCACATTTCCTGCCTCATCTTTCTTGCAGCCTGTGCATTTTACGATATAAGCATTTTTCAAACGCACTTCATTACCCGGCGTAAGACGGAAATATTTCTTAGGAGCATCTTCCATGAAATCATCACGCTCTATATACAGTTCACGAGAGAACAAGATATTATGACTTCCCGAGTTTTCATCTTCAGGATTGTTCTGAGCCACCATCACTTCTGTCTTATCCTCAGGATAGTTTGTAATCACAAGCTTAACAGGGTCGAGAACAGCTGATACACGAGTCGTTTTTTTATTGAGGTCTTCTCGTATAGCAAACTCAAACAAGCCAATATCGTTAACACCATCATACTTCGTATAACCTATCTTATCCATTAAAATACGGATAGACTCAGGTGTATATCCTCTCCGGCGGAATCCCGTAATGGTAGGCATACGTGGATCATCCCATCCGCTAAGAATACCTTCTTCTACCATCGCTCTCAAATTGCGCTTACTAAGCAAAGTATATGTAAATTGCAATTTATTGAATTCATATTGATGAGGGCGATAGCTGTCTGTTGCCAACTGATCTATAAACCAATCGTAAAGCGGACGATGAGGAACAAACTCAAGCGTACATAACGAATGAGTCACACCTTCGAAATAATCGCATTGTCCATGTGCAAAATCGTACATCGGATAGGCCTTCCATGCAGTTCCGGTACGATGATGCGGACGATTGATAATACGATATATGATAGGGTCTCTGAAATGCATGTTCGAAGCAGCCATATCTATCTTAGCACGAAGCACCATACTTCCTTCATCAAAAACACCTTCGTTCATCTTTTGGAATAGATCGAGGCTCTCCTCAATAGGACGATCACGGTATGGGCTAGCAACTCCGGGTTCGGTAGGAGTTCCTTTTTGCTTCGCTATTTCTTCGGCCGATTGTTCGTCTATATAAGCTTTTCCTTCTTTTATCAATTGTACTGCAAAATCCCACAACTGAGGGAAATAATCGGATGCATAATATACATTCGCCCAGTCATATCCCAGCCAGTGTATATCGTCCATGATAGAATCTACATATTCCACTTCTTCTTTTACAGGATTGGTATCATCAAACCGAAGGTTACATACTCCTCCATAGTGCTGTGCTATACCAAAGTCTATGCAGATAGCTTTTGCGTGCCCGATATGTAAATATCCATTCGGTTCGGGCGGAAAACGAGTCTGTACACGGCTGTCATTTTTACCTTCTTTCAGGTCATTCTCAACAATAGCCTCTATAAAATTAAGACTCTTCTTAGGTTCTTCCGTATTCAACGTATTTTCAGACATATAAGTATAGGATTTTATTTATTCCCAGATTAGTTTGCTTTTGTTTCTTCTGTAAGGTACTTGTAATATGCTTGCAGAAATTCCTCATTTTTATCCGTACCCTTGTATTCAGATATAATTTCTTGAGCTTCCATATATAACTTTTCCGCCTTTTCCAAATCAAGTTCTTTTACATATTTCAAGGATTCTTTATTTAGTTCGGCTGCTTTTTTTGCGTCACTATCCAATGACGAACAGGAGACGAACATAAATAGAATAAAAATAAAAGACACAAAATGTTTCATTTCATAAAAAAATTAAGATACAAAGATATGTTTTTTTGGATTATGAGTTGTAAGTTGTGAGTTATAAGTTGAAGGTTATGCATTTTACACTTTCACATAGATTTTTTTTGAGGATTGAGTAATCGTTTAAATTTTAATCAATGAAGAATATGGAAATCTTGAAACGAAAACAGTGCCAATATTATATCTTTGTCTTAAGTTAGTCATTTGTCAGAACATTAACGAACATGATCTTACGGAAGATAAATCCTCCGGCAAAATCATAAACAAGAGATATGAATAGAAGAAGCTTTTTGAATGTAGGGATTGGTTTGTCTTTGGTTTCGTTGCTTCCCAGCAAATTGGCAGCAAGAAACGAAGCATACAAAGCAACGAATAAAGTTATAAAACCCGCCAGATTAAACCTCGGCGATAAAATTGGGCTGATGGCTCCGGCTTGGCTGTTAAGCGAAAGCGGGTTGCAATCATCCATAGAGAATATAAGGCAACTTGGCTTTGAGCCGGTATATTCAGAAAAGATCCTCAACCAGTATGGCTATTTTAGTGGAACGGACAAAGAAAGAGCCGAGGAATTTAACAATATGATTAAAAATCCTGAAATAAAAGGAATAATCTTTGCCGCCGGAGGATATGGTTGTGCCCGAATTCTTGATATGGTAGACTACAGCCTGATTAAGAAAAACCCGAAGCTTATTATGGGATTTAGCGACGATACAGCCCTCATCAATTCGATATATAAACAGACAGGATTGATAACATTTCATGGTCCTGTGGCTAAGCTACTGGATAATGACTATTCGAGAAAACAATTCAAAGATATTGCTGTTAATCCGACCGACAAATATACAATAGTAAGTGCGCCAGAAGATATCCTAAAAGCGGAAGAAGAGAAGATATACGAACGATACACAATCAATCACGGCAAGGCGAAAGGGGAACTAACAGGGGGCAATCTGACTCTCATCTGTTCTATGATAGGAACTCCTTATCAAATAGACTTAAAGAACAAAATCGTGATGATTGAAGACGTTGGAGAAGAACCATACAGAATTGATAGAATGCTGACCCAACTGATAGCTACAGGAGAATTAACTAAAGCTGCCGGAATTGCAATCGGAGTTAATAAAGATTGCGACAAATCAGAAAAGTCAACTGCTCCAAATTCATTTACGCTCAGGGAAGTAATCGAGGATCGGATTAAACCATTAAATATTCCGGCTGTGCATGGATTATCATTTGGACACATCGATAATAACTTTACCTTTCCCATCGGAATAAAAGCTGAATTAGATGCAACGAATATGACAGTAAAACTACTCGAAAGATCTGTTATTTAAGATACTCGTTCTTCTATTTTTATAAAAGTTTCGTTGAGATCAGAGAACTATATAGTTGCAAACAACATGTTTTTTGTATCTTTAAGGCTCAATTAAAAAACACTGAAAATGAAAGGAAAAATTCTTGTTACGGGTGGTGCCGGATATATTGGCTCTCATACTGTAGTAGAGTTACAAAACGCAGGCTATTCTGTCGTTATTATTGATGACTTATCTAATTCGACAGCAGATTCCATTGATGGCATTGAACGCATAACAGGCATACGCCCTATTTTTGAAAAACTGGACTGCAACGATACCGAGGGATTGAGAAAATTATTTACTACTCATTCGGATATCAATGGTATTATACACTTTGCCGCCAGTAAAGCAGTGGGCGAATCGGTTCAAAAGCCACTACTATACTATAGAAACAACCTGAATTCGTTGATCAATCTACTCGATCTGATGCCTGAATTTGGTATCAAAAACATTGTATTCTCATCTTCGTGTACCGTATACGGGGAGCCGGACAAGAATCCGATAGACGAAACAGCCCCGGTGAAGCCGGCGGAATCGCCTTATGGTAATACCAAACAAATAAATGAAGAAATAATAAAAGATGTAGTACGCTCGGGTGCTGATATAAAAAGTACAATACTACGCTACTTTAACCCAATAGGTGCGCATCCATCAACAGAAATAGGAGAGCTTCCAAACGGAGTCCCTCAAAACCTTGTCCCTTATATCACTCAAACCGCAATAGGAGTACGTCAACAGTTAAGTGTATTTGGCGACGATTACGACACTCCTGACGGTTCATGCATTCGCGACTTTATCAATGTTGTAGATTTGGCAAAAGCGCACGTGATAGCAATAGATCGTATGACAGGAAAGAAATCACTGGAAAAGGTTGAAATATTCAATCTTGGTACAGGCGTCGGAGTTTCGGTTCTACAACTTATCAAAGTATTTGAACAGGTATCGGGTGTAAAATTAAACTATAAAATAGTAGGTCGCCGAGAAGGTGATATAGAAAAGATATGGGCTGATCCTAAACGTGCAAATACCGTACTGGGATGGACTGCCAAAGAAAACATAGAAGACACAATAAAGTCTGCTTGGAATTGGCAATTGAAGCTAAGAGAAAAAGGAATTATGTAATCTCTTCAATATACAATAAAAAAGCAGCTGATTAATCAGCTGCTTTTTTATTAATATCCTTTTTGATAAACATTTCCTTTACGCCAAAAGATCATTATATTCTTGATGTTTTTGTATATATACTTTTGTATAAGGACATACAGGATGAACTTTCAGTCCGTTTTCGCGAACATAGTCTAACAGATATTTAGTCAGTGCTGCTGCAATACCCCTACCCTCCAACTCTTTTGGAACTTCGGTGTGAGTCACCACATAAACTCCGTCATTCACTCTATAGTCCACAAGAGCGATCTTACCTTCTACTTCTGTCTCAAAACGATTTTTGAGTTCATTATGCTTAATATTATATTCCATATTCCCACTTGTTTGGTTACAAAGTATAAACAATCTATCCTTCTGTTTAGTTCCCTCCAAAATTGAATACCAAAGGTATATAGGATGGTGAAGTGATAGGAACATTCCCAATAAGGAATGTTGGTTTGAGCTGAACAAAGACCTTAGATTCTTTATTTCCTATACCGATGAAATTTTTAGCAATGTTCACAACCGCATCTTTAGAGTTATTCTTCATCAGAGTTGCCAGATCTACCCCTATTGCAATAGGCAAGGTTCTGGTTTGTCCCGCTTCAACACTCAGTGCTTGATTCAGAGAGCCGGTAGTAAGCTGAATATCGTCAACACTTATTATGTACTGTAACCCATTCATCATAGCAGCAGACGTATTCGGATTTTTCACATCCAGGTTTAATGTGAAATTCAAAGGAATAGAGGAAGCGTTTCCACTCAAAATAGAGGTTACTTTTGGTATAGAAGTTACAGAGAGTCCATTCGATAAATTAATACCCGAAACAGTCAAACCCGAGATTGACTTATAGTTATACTCGCAGTTTATCATGTTATATGTACCCGACAAACTCTTTTGAACACTATCACAACTAATAAATATAGCCATGATGATAAGCAGTGATAAGATTTTCTTCTTCATTTTTTAGTCTGTAATTATTACATTTTCTCGAAATTACTTTATAGTGACCATCGTTGCTCCATAGCCGTATTCACGGAAGGAAGCATCTTGATAATATGCTGATTTATATTTTGAGCTTAATTCTTTCAGTATAGCGTTCTTTAGTATACCATCACCCTTACCGTGTATGAATACAATCTTCTGCCCCTTGTTCCGCTTATTTTCATCCATCACCTCTTTGAATTTGTTGATTTGATATTCAAGAATATCAGAAGAAGACAGCCCCTGGGTATTATCGATTAATTCATCCGCATGTAAATCAATCTCAATAATTGTACTTTTTTCTTTCTTTACGATTGGCTGTATACGAGGACGTTGCGAAACTTCTTTCTCATGCATAGCAGAAGCTATTTCTTCGGGAGAAATAATGAATTCTTTTTCTGCCAAATCGCGACGAACAATAGAATACAGCATAGCATCATCTTCGAAATAGTCATTTTCTTTGAAGCTATGAAGCTTGTAAAACTTAACTGTATCAATCCGAAGTTCAACCGAATATGCATTTTTTAAAGAATAGGGTTTCCCTTTTTTATACGCAAAAAACTGTAAACAGACCTTCTCTATATCATTCAACTCTGCCTTCTCAAACTCTTCGAGAAAGAGTTTCGTATTCGGCTCAATAACCCCTGTAGCTCTACTAACCCATCCTGCTTCAGCCCTACCCATATAGTTGTACGACAAATAATAGTTGCTGTCATTGATAAGATAGCACTCAAAGTTTGTACTACTAAGGCTCTTTATATCCACAGGCAGATAAGCAAGATTGACAGTCAAGAGCTCTCCCTCTTTTGTTTCCTCGGGCTTATATTCCTCTTCTTGCTTTATCGTTGATGTTTGCTGAACAGACGTTTGCTGAGAAGGCTTGGTCGATTGTCTCACCTGCATATCGTTTGCAGGCTCTATCAAGACTGTCTCACGGATAAGAACGGGAATATCAAACCCTTCCTCATCTTCTACCAACACAATATCTTTTCCCTGAAATCCCCGTACAACACCACCACCTGTAGTATTGAGGAAACGAACTTTATCTCCGATCTTCATAAATCTTAATTATTCTTTTTTAAGCTATTATTCAGCTTTTTTATTCACGCAAAGTTCCTTATTTTTGTCGGATAAAAAAAGTAATAAGTGGAAATATCCAGCCCTCAAAAAATACATATTCAAGATTATAATTATAATCTTCCGGATGACCGTATTGCCAAATATCCCCTGACTAAACGGGATAACTCAAAACTTCTTGTATATAAGAACGAGAAAATAACCGATACTGTTTTCAGTAATATAAATAATTTTCTGCCCGAAAATTGTCTTATGGTATTTAACAATACCAAAGTAATACAAGCAAGGCTTCATTTTCAGAAAACAACGGGAGCTCAGATAGAGATATTCTGTCTCGAACCTTTTATACCGAACGACTATCAGCTAAATTTTCAACAAACTGAAAAATGCTCATGGGTATGCTTGATCGGTAACCTTAAGAAGTGGAAAGAGGGAAGCCTTACCCGCCAAATAAATGTAAATGAGCAAATTGTAAATTTCACGGCTACCCGTACAAGATCTCATGGTGACGCTCACGTTATAGACTTCGAGTGGGATAATCAAGGAGTGACATTTTCAGAGTTGCTTGATGCTGTGGGAGAATTACCAATTCCACCATACTTAAACAGGGCAACGGAAGAACAAGACAAACAAACATATCAGACCGTATATTCTAAAATAGACGGATCTGTTGCCGCACCTACAGCAGGGCTTCATTTTACCCCCGAAGTCATGAAGTCATTGAAAGACCAGGGCATGAAACTGGCGGAGGTTACTCTCCATGTAGGAGCCGGAACTTTTCGCCCAGTAAAATCGGATGAAATAGGAGATCATGTAATGCACTCTGAATTTATATCCGTACAAAAGAGTTTCATTGAAGAGCTAATAAGATTCGAAGGAAAAGTAATTGCAGTAGGCACAACATCCGTTCGCACACTGGAAAGCCTCTACTATATGGGAGTATCACTCGAAAACCAAAAGCAATCACATCTGCACGTATCACAATGGATGCCTTATAATGATTCGAACAACAGGCTATCAAAAAAGGATGCATTAAAAAATATCTTAGCATATTTAGAGGCGAATTCACTAAGCACGCTGATTGCAGATACTCAAATTATTATTGCGCCCGGCTATGAGTTCAAAATAGTAGATGGCATAGTAACGAACTTCCATCAACCTCAAAGTACACTCCTGTTGTTAGTATCAGCATTTTTAGGCAACAATAATTGGAAAAATATATACGAACATGCTCTCTCCTCTGATTATCGTTTTCTAAGTTATGGAGATAGTTCTTTATTATTAAAAGATTAACATAAACTAAAGAATAAAATTTATGAAAAAGAAAAGTATATATATTATTCTAGCCATTCTTGTTATAGGTTTATTCTTTTATGGATACCGGATTTTTAGCACCGGATTCAATATAGATAAAACTGTATATATATATATCGATGATGACAAAGATTATAATACATTGCACCAAGAGATAAAGGATAGTGCAAAAATAAAAAGCATTTCGAGCTTTGACATACTTTCTCTCTTATTAGATTACAAATCGAATATAAGAAGCGGACGCTATGCTGTAACGCCGGACATGAGTGTATATGATTTAATAAAGGACTTACGGAGTGGGCATCAGGCTCCGGTAAAACTCAAGTTTAATAATATACGGACAAAGGAAGATCTAGCTCAACGCATCTCAGAGCAGCTAATGATAAATAAAGAGACTTTACTCAATACACTGGAAGATTCTACTAAATGCAAAGAACTAGGATTTAATCCTCAGACTGTAGTAGCCATGTTTATACCCAACACCTACGAATATTACTGGGATGTGACCATCGATAATTTTCTACAGCGAATGAAGAAAGAATATGAAAAATTTTGGACTAACGATCGCTTAGAAAAGGCAAAAGAAATAGGGCTGACTCCTGTTGAGGTTTCTACGCTTGCTTCAATTGTGGAAGAAGAATGTACATATTCGGATGAATACCCTAAAGTTGCAGGTTTATATATGAATCGTTTACACATCGGGCAAGTATTGCAAGCAGATCCTACTGTGAAGTTTGCTGTTGGCGATTTTAGTCTACGCCGTATTTTAAATGTGCATACCGAAATTGATTCTCCATATAATACCTATAGAGTAAAAGGATTGCCTCCGGGCCCTATTCGTATTCCATCCATCAAAGGGATAGATGCTGTACTAAACTATACAAAACATGATTATCTGTACATGTGTGCAAAAGAAGACTTTTCAGGATATCATAATTTTGCGGCAAATTATCAGGAGCATTTAAGAAACAGGTCTTTATATATCAAGGCTTTGGATGCTAGAGGAATTAAATAATGAATGATCAGAAAGCATTCTGGTCTCCTTTAAAGACGTTTGCAATGGTCAGATAAATGATTTTCAGATCGAGGAAAAATGTCCAGTTTTCGAGGTACCAAACATCTCTAACCACACGACCTTCCATTTCCTCAACAGTCCTGGTTTCGCCTCTATAGCCTGTAACTTGTGCCCACCCTGTAATGCCGGGCTTCACCAAATGGCGTACCATAAATTTATCGATAATAGAAGAGTAAAGCTCCGTATGCTTTAGCATGTGTGGGCGTGGCCCTACAACTGACATATCATTTTTTAGTACATTGATAAATTGAGGAAATTCATCTATACTTGTTTTCCGCATGAAAGCGCCTATTTTTGTCACGCGGGGATCTCCTGAAGTAGCTTGTAGTTTGTCTGCTTCCTTATTCGGGCGCATAGACCTGAATTTATAACAGTTGAATACTCTACCTCCCTTTCCTGTTCTTTTCTGCTTAAAAAAGACCGGCCCCTTCGATGTTGCCTTGATTATTGTTCCAAATATGATATAGACAATAGGAAATATTGTAAGAAGGACAAATACAGAAAGAATAAGATCAAAAGACCGTTTTACCAATCTATTAGAAAAATGCTGCAAAGGCTCGTTTCTAAGACTAAGAATTGGAGTAGACTCTAAGAACGTTAGAGCAAAACGCCGCTTTATATATTTATGAAACTCAGGAACTAAATGGAAACGAATCATATTCTTTTCAGAATAAGTAATTAGATCCACTATCGTCTCTTCCTTGTTATTAGGTAAGGTACAGAAGATTTCATCAATCTTCACCTGCTGAACATATGCTCTAACTTCAGACACCTTTCCTAAATAATTTGGCAATACATCTTTCTTATCCGGGTTATCGTCAAAGAAACCCATTACTTTATATCCAAAGTCACTGAACAATAGTGATTCATGTATTTTTATCCCATTCGTACCACCTCCGATTATAACAACCTGCCTATAATTGTAACCTTTTCTACGATAATATTTTAGGGCTATTCTGAAAATAATATGCCAAATAATAAACGATGTAGCAAGGATAAAGAAGCCGATAATCCATGGTATAACAGGGATAGCAACTACGTTGAATACAGAAAATCCGGTAGTAACCAAGAATGCATATAGCGCAATAAATATAGTAGATTTCTGCGCGATATTATCTAAATATATAACATTGGTTGCAATCTGAACATTTACAAAGGAAGCTACAAAAAAATAGCATAGGTTTATAAGCAAAAATGCTATCATGAACTCTTCGGAATACACAGTCGTCATGTGTATGGGCTCATGGTAGATATAAAATGCTGTTAAAAAAAATATGTTGATAAGAAGTAAATCGCCAATGCGAATTATCCAATCAATCATAAATCCATATCCGTCTTTTCCTTCTGTTACATTCATAGCAGTATACAAATATAAAGATGCAAATATAACTATTTGTCACTAAAACTTAACGTAATTCCGCATTTTCAGGTGTCTTATATCGCTTCTTGTACATAAATATTATAAGGATAACAGTAAAAATAAGGCTAAGTATCGTAATCCACATATTTTTCTCCAAAGAGTAAACACTCAAATCTTCGTATTGAGGTGTTCCATAATATACAAATGCGAGTACAACTCCTATTACATTATTTACAGTATGTACCACAACCGGAACCCAGATTGTCCCTGACCAAACAAACATATAGCCGAGAACAGCTCCGAGTAATACACGAGGTATAAATCCATAAAACTGAAAATGCATTGCACTAAAAACGATCGCAGCTATCCAAACGGCAAAATGTTGATTCTTTACTATTTTTTGTATGATTTGCTGCAAACACCCTCTAAAAAAGAGCTCTTCACCGAGCCCGGCAACCACTGCAATAATTAATAAATTTAGTATGAGCCCGGCCATTGATTTATCAAGGAATAAAAGACCTGTCGTTTTTTCTGCCGCCAACTCATTCTCTTTCATCCAAGCCTGAATAGCAGACATCGATTCGGGTAATACGATCTGCTGATTATAGTATCCAATAAAATTGATAAGAGGCTGTATTACGACTATTAAACAAACTCCTAATAGTAGAAAAGTAACATTGTAAGATTCATCTATTTTCAGATATTCTTTAGTATTGCTCTGTGATAAAAAAGCAAATACCAGCGAAGGTATAATAAAGAAAAATGAAGCCTGGACAGTCAATGCCATCCTTGTAATCTTTACAGATTGGTTCAATTCGTCTAAGTGTCCACTAAGAGAAATTATTAAAGTTGTAAATATTAGCCCTGAGAAAGCTAAGAATATAAAAAAGAAAAGTTGGGCCCAACCACCCATTCCGTATAATAAGCCTTTGTTATTTTGCTCCATTTTATTAATTATTGATCCTGAGTATACTTATTCCTGAACAGCTTTTTGAGTCGGCACAATACTCAAACAAAGTCTTCTTCTCTATCACAACCTGCTTCTGCTTACTCGACGCATGTATAAAGTGAAGTTCTCCGTTTTGCCAATATGCAATACCTATATGAGAATAGTCAAGACCTTGAAGTGAGGTCGCAAATACAACAATATCACCACTCTCTATTTTTTCTTTATTTTTAGATATAGATTCAACAGGAATGATTCTATAATTATCCCTGTTATTCACTGTTCTTTCTATTTCTTTCATTTTCGAGACATTTGCCTCATTATCTTTCAGATGATTATACGATTGAGGATGTCCCGACATAAAACTCAGCGGATGATTTATAATTTTACCTCCGATATCTGTACTGATATTTCTCAATAGATTGTTTCTCTCATTTTCATATATCCAATCACTTGTATAATGAAGACGAGAGGTATAGCCCTTAATTTCTCCGCCACGATAACGCATATTGATTAAGCAAGAACAGTAGTTTTCGAAAGAACTATCTCCTGATTTTATGACACGTGTGAGAGCAATACAATTTTCGACAAAAGTTGTACAGTCCAACTCTCTCAGATTTATAATGAGAGTTTCGCTGTCTGAAGCCTCCAGAGTAGATGCAACATAAGGCTTGCCAAGAAAGAACTTAGCAGTTTTTACCAATAACTGATTAAAGGGAAGGTCTTTCTGTGGTCTAAACTGCTCAATGTAGCGAACAAAAGTCAAAGAGTCTTCTTTCTGATATATTACACCATTTTCTCCCTTCATTTGAAAAGGAAGTATGATTAAAAGAGACAAAGCAAAAAATCTATAGAATTTCATAACCTATCATTTAATACTTAGGTATAGTTTTTACCTATTTGCAAATATATGAAATTAAAGATGTTCGTTTTCTCTTTTAAATGAAAAAACGGAAGTCTATTATTCTAGACTCCCGTTTTCAATATTATTATCATTGCGGAAACTATTGATCAATTATTGGAGACGTTTTAGACGATAGAGCAATTGCTGTATAGCTTCTTGATAGTCATCTATAATTGCCTGTGTAAAAGCTTCTGCAAACAACTCTCTCTGAGATTCAGTATATTTGAAGAACTCCTCGGCATGTTTTACTATGTCTGCAGGATTAGCTGTTTCAGGAATTACAATATCCAAATTGCCCTTTACTGCATAAGATGTTTCTACAAGACGATCTGTAACGTCAAGAAGGTCTTCCAAAGCTTGGTCTAATGCAATGTGTTGCGCATAGCTGCCCTTGCCTGTAACGTGCCAATGATAAAGTTTTAAACTATTGTTGAAAGAAAACATCTTTCCAACAAATTTTGCAATATCAGCATTTACTGATACATTCTTTTTTTCTTTTAATGTTGAAGTACTCATGATGATAAAATTTATTTATTAATATTGTTTTTATATAGACAAATATAATAATAAAAAGAGAGAATTCCAAATATATACAATTGAATATCTAGATACTGACATAGACGTCACCTATGATCGTTCTCTCAATACAAGTAGTGCATTGCATATTATAAAACGATATAATGCAACTCTTTGTTTATTCTATTAAGCATATTATGGTGCTGAATGTTTAAAAAAACATAATTCAGGAAGATATTGATATATTACCCCTAGAGTGGATGTGATTTTATATCAAATGAGGGAAGAACGTTAGTCTAGGTAAAGGCGTCTCATCTTTATAAGATCTACCTTCAACTCCTTAGTAAGGAAATTCATGATAGTCCCATAATCTCGTTTTATCTGGTTAATACCGGCTTGCAAAAACATGCGCTTGGCAGTAAAAATAGGTTCTGCCCGTGGATACTTGGCAATGAATGCATCGTATTTATCACTCAGGTATATTTTGGAAGAAAGGTAATCTTGCATAATGGTTTCTTCATCAACTCCCAATGCATATAGAACAAGAGCAGCTGCCATACCCGCCCTATCCTTACCGGCAGAACAATGAAAGACTAATGGAGCACTCAGATTATTTTGTATGATGGCAAAGAAGATCCGATAAGCTCGCACACATGCCGGGTCGCTTACTAGCAGACGATTCATGTGCTTCATATGGCTATCTATATTCGTTTTCAGAAGATTCGCTTGTATTCCCTCACTACTTAGGTTACCGGGAGTAATGGCAATGGGATACGTAAATTGTACTGTCGAAGGTAAATTATCTCGATAACGTTTGGTTTCAGCTTGTGCCCTAAAGTCTACAACGGATATTATAGGAATACTTGCCAAATAAGCGACATCGCCCTCAGTCAGGCTGGACAATTCATCTGCACGAAACAATTTACCCCATTTAGTATATCTACCGTCTTTGGTCTTGAAGCCGCCTAAATCCCGAAAATTATAACACCCTTCCATCGGAAGATGGCGTTCAGACAGATTTAGAATCCCGCCATTGTTATGCAGCTCAAAATAGATACGAATAGATGTGCTCACATTCAAAGGATATATCCCACTACCATTACCGATAAGTATTGGCTCTTTGTGGTTTATACTATCGAATGAATCGCCGGCGTATAAGGACCAATTGCCTTCAGTTTCCAGTCTGAAACTTGCGGCTTTAGTATACTTATCACGTATTATTTGTGCCTTTAATATAGCCGTATCCATTGATTCCTTAAAGTTTCATTTCTTGATAATGATAGCAAATGCTAAAGAGGATTTTTATAAAACCATGACAAATATACAGAATTAGTTGAAATATTGCTAACTGGCCGATTAAAACAGAGAATATGTAAAAAAAGATAAATGTTTACAAAAAAGACACAAAGTGTTGATAAGGATTTACAACTAATGTATCTTTGTTGAAATACAACAGTGTGATAAATAGTTATTTTCATGAAGATTAAGCTAATAAGTTCGTTAATAAGCATACTATTTTTATACAACTGCTCCCCTAACCCAACTACGGTGACAGTAATGTGTGAACAGGATCGTAAAGGAAATTACATCCTGAAATGGGAGTTGTATCCCGAAGTAGACAACACACCTGTTGAAATATTCGTTTCGGATAATGACAGCTCTTTTCCTTCAAATGCAAAACTGATAACCAACTCGAATGACTACATTGCCGTTATAAAGAATGAATCGGACACTGTTGAAAAACGAAAATATTTCCGCATAAAGGTCGCAGGCGTACTTTCTAAGGTTGTTACAAACCGATTCTTTGAAATGGATAGTATTCAAAACTTCAGAGACATTGGCGGATACATCACAAACGATAACAAACGCGTGCGATGGGGTAAGATATTCCGTTCGGGAAACTTTTTCCGTATGACAACTCATGACAGTTTAGAAATGAGTAGCCTAGGAATAAAAACCGTCATCGACCTCAGGTCGGAGGATATAATGAAGAAAAATATAGAAAGATATACAGCCTTCAAAAACATCCGCATTCCTATTGCTTATAATGGATACAACTCTATATCACAAAAAGTGATGGATGGCCGGTTCCTTCGTGGTGATGCTATCATATATACACAGGATACATACAAGGATATGATCAATAACTTCGCCAGTCAGTATGCAGAATTCTTCGACTACTTGTGCGATGAAAACAATTACCCTATCGCTTTTCATTGCTACTTAGGCAAAGACCAGTCGGGGCTGGCTACATTCTTCCTGCTCAGAGCGCTCGATGTACCTATGGATATAATAGAAGACGACTATATGGCTTCAGATATGGTGATCGACCGCACAAAGCTGGTAAGGAATGCTGATAGCCTTTCAGAGTCGCGGCAAGAAGCTTTCACAATGCTTTCACGGACAGATTTAGCATACTTGAAATATGGTATCTCCTGCATCAGAGAGAAACGGGGATCGGTAGAAGACTACATGCTCCATGAATTGAAGCTGACTCCCGAGAAGAGGAAAAAGCTGAAAGCAATATTACTGCACTAAACGAAACAATAAACTTATATAATAACGAGACTTGGATGCAATCAACGGCAAATCCAAGTCTCGTTTTTGTATTTGTTATAGCCTGTTATTTTACCTCTACTTCTATAATCGAACTTATATCATCCAGCTTTCCATCGATTGTAAATGTCACATCTCCGGTCTTTTTATCTCTATTCCAAACAAGCTCGGAGTCTACATTCAGCCATTTCGCCGACTTTATGTTAGCAATGTTTAATGTAACGGACGGAGTATCTTTCTCCAGGATGTGAATATAATAGGTCTTGCCCTTATTGGTTATTGCTCCCCACGATTGAGGAAGAGTAAAGCCTTGCTTTGTACCATATATAGTATATCCATACTTATCCATCCATTCTCCCATTTGCTGAAGCCTTTCTACACATTCCGTCTGAATCTTTCCATTCGGCATTGGGCCTACATTCAACAAAAGGTTTGCGCCTGTCCCGGCTGTACGGATAAGCAAATGCAAAAGTTCTTTTGTCGATTTATATTTATCATCAGTAATATCAAATCCCCAAGATCCATTTATGGTCTGACATGTTTCCAACGGAAGTTTAGAAACCTCTTGTCCACTCAGCCCTCCTTTATTTTCGCCCGGCACATCACGTTCAAATATCTGATAGCTCTCACCTTCAAAAGGAGGTAAGTGATGATTGTTTGCTATCAAACATTCAGGTTGTAGGCGATGGATCAGTTCATATATTTCAGGGTAATGCCAATCAACATAAGTAGACTGATCTGTTCTATTTTCATGCTCGGTCTGATCCCAATGACCATCAAACCAGATACCGGCTATTGGTCCATAATTGGTTAACAACTCAGTCAACTGCGCTTTCATAAAATTAATATAGCTGTTCCAATCACTTTTTTCTGTACGTCCCGATCCTTTTCCTGTACGTCCTGTTTCATACTGATAGTCGGAACGCATCCAATCCAGAATCGAATAATACAATACAAGTTTCATGTCTTGTTTATGGCATTCATCAGCTAGCTGCCTAACAATATCCTTGCCATAAGGGGTATTCATTATATTCCAATCCGATTGCTTGGTATCCCAATTACTGAAACTATCATGATGACGCGAGGTAAACGCAATATATTTCATTCCTGCGCTTTTAGCTATCCGAACCCACTCTGCCGCACTAAATTCCTGCGGATTAAAGAAATCTTGGAGTCGCTTATATTCATTCATTTTTATCGGGCGGTTGTTCATCACCCATTCGCCATCACCCAGCACGCTATAAGGTCCAAAATGGACGAACATACCAAAGCGGGCATCTTCAAACCACTTAACATCGGGTTTTACGGCTTTCGTTTGTGCCGACAAATTTGCCATAACGAATATTAAAGCAAACAATAAAAAATACTTCTTCATTTTGTTTTTATTTTAGACATTAAGGTCAATTCTCAATTTAATTAATATGAGCTTTTTATATACCTGAGGTAGATACAAAAATAAACAATTAGAGTGTCACCCACTTCTACTTTTCCGATAAACCAATAGTACAAATTCGATATTATCTATCACCTATATTTCTCAACATAGTATAAAAACGATCGGCAAGCGTTTGATTATAAATTGTTATATGTCTCTCTGTATTCGCTGGGAGTCTTTCCTATATGATGTTTAAAAACCCTGTTGAAATAAGAGATATTATCCAAAGACAGCTCCATTGCCACATCCCTTATTGGCATATCGGTAGTAAGCAGAAGTAGTTGAGCCTTTTCTATCTTTTTCATGTTCACATATCTGAGGGGTGTGCAGTTCATTTCTTTCTTAAATACCCGAATCAAATGATCTTCGGAAACACAAGCTACATTTGCAAGCTCGGCCAATGTAATATCCTTCCCTGTATTTTCGTGTATATACCGGAGTGTATTGCTTATGCGCACATCTTTATTATCCGATTTTGTTTTAGCTAATGTGAAAAATCTGGATATAAGCTGATACAAAATTCCTTGTGTTTCATATCTCGAGTGTATCGACATCTTGCTATTATCTGCCACATACTGATCAAATGTACGAGGGTTATCATACAGCTTGGGATCATAATGCCTCAAATGCCTTCCCGGATTGATTTCAAGCAATCGCTTGTTGAGCATTAAGCCTAATGAGTCGGATTTAACTTCTATCGGAAAATCGTATTGATCAAATATCGATTCCTTTCTCACCGTTTCTTCATAAAAGTGAATATAGTAAAGCGAAAAGAAGCTATCGCACTCATTGTCGTGCATTGTAAACGGAGGAACAAGATATAGATGATCCGGTTTCAGAGAAAATGGCTCTCCGTTGATGTATGTGATCGCTTTGCCGCCGGTTACATAATATATACGGGCAAAAGGACTATACACTGACTTCCAGTTCCAGTTTGCATTTAGTTCCGAATAACCGACATTCAGCAATATAAATTTAGGTCTTTCTGCGGTTTTAGACATACAGGTTGTCGTTTTTATTTCCCGATTTTATGCAAAGATATTCATTTATTAGGAGAAATTTTCAGTATAAGCGAATGTAAACTTTTAATAAGTACTAAAAAGGATTTATATTCGTCTTTTTCGGATTACCTCAGCATGCTACAATGTGTCAATTAACTAATTAAAAAAAGAATCACGTATTTGTTGCATTGCAAGAAACGCTATGTTGCTCTTTTTACGCTGTAGTTTGAGAAAAAGGTGACAAAAGTGACACTTTTCAGTCCGGTCGTATTATGTCACCTTCTTTTACTTCGCTCCTTTTCACTTTTCGGTACAGATGGGGCGGAGGGAGGCAATAATCTCTGATAAAGACATATTCCGATTCTTCTTTCTTTTGGGTTACTGTTTCGCCGTCCTCTTCAATCTGTACATCCTGCAAATTATCAGAATGCGATATTTTTTCGGTCGGTTCAGAAATAAGCTCTTCCTTTTCTATTTTCTTTTCGATCGGTACATTATTATTCATCAGTTTCTCACGCAGCTCATTCAAACTATCTCTCGTT
>NZ_DAOKYH010000030.1:0-20704 GCF_035323175.1 Dysgonomonas sp.
GGTCAAAAGAACCGTTTTGCTTAATCCGCTGATTAAGTTTTAATTACCGTCATTTGCTCTCCCTTTTCTAAATGACTGCTGTTTCCTTCAGATATTCATTGGTCTTTTGATTAGTATACGTATTAAATACAAGATCTTCATTTTTAGCATATTGGTATTTATCTATCAATTGTATAGGAATTGGTAGCAACGGAATGTAAGACATTACATCAGTTTTCTTTCTTTTGATAAATATCCAAGAGTTACCATCATTCATTTTTTGAATATTGTCTTTTCGTAAATGGCAAATCTCAGCGAATGACAGGCCGGTGTAACACGAGAAAATGAATAAGTCTTTTACCAAAGTTAAGCGTGGTGTTTTAAATTGTTTTTTCCAGATACGGTCTATTTCCTGTTTAGTGAGATAAACAGGCTTCTTTTTATCAAATTGATATGTATAGAATAAGAAAGGATTGGATGGTATCACCCGTATCTTTTCTGCGTATATTAAGACAGCCTCCAGTTTTTGCATAAATTTCTGTGCCGTATCATTGGCACAATCATGCTTTTCCCTGAGGAATAAATAAAATTTCTCTAAAAACCGTAGGTTTATTTTCTCTAGCGGAATATCTGACGAGTTATATTTTTCCTTGATAAAGTTTTGCAACCGACGCCAGGTTAATTCATATCTATAATAAGTTTCTTTTGTTAGGTTTTTGCCGATCCGAGATTTCAAATGTTTCAGTTGTTCTTCAAATTGATATCCTAACATATAGTAGTCTTCTGGAGTTAAATAGGCATTTTTGACCATCAGAGGGAAGACCTTTCCGTATTTGTCTAATAATTTTCGATAATGATTATGCAAATCAAAACGGATAGTGATTAAATGATCATTAACCTGCCGTGCTACAATAGTCCGCCCGGAAGCACTTCCGTTTTTCTGATTCCAGAGATGTGGAAGGATCTCTAGTTTTGTACTAAACTGAAGATACTCCCCATCTATTGTTATTCGCACCATAATGGAGCAATATCCATTCTGTTTGACTTCATTCTTCTTGATAAAAAATAAGATATTAAATGTGCTTTTCATTTTTTATGCTGTGTACCACATTAATAACAATAAATTCATACCTAGAAATTATTAATCTTCTAAGTATGTTTTAGATTTATTCTAATAGAATGTATGTTTATAATGTTGTGTTAATCAATTGTTTTTAGTTTTTAAGTTTTAATTATTTATCAGTTAAATCATATTCATCTAATTATCTGCATATTAAGAAAGTAGTAGTAGAGTAGTCGAATAGTTACATTTTGACGACACTTAGTTCTGGTCAATAACGGATTCGAACCTGTGTCCCCCTCATAAAATTTGTTAAAACGTAGACGATATTTCTTTGACATGCCCTGTTTTACATGAGAATCAGGAGCAAAAAAGTAGTAATACAAATATAGGTTCTGTTCCATATAAAAACAAATAATTTTATATCTTTTTTCTGATATTTAATATATTAAGAACATCTTATTATTCATATCTATTTTATAGGTATTATGCTATGTAGGTCTTTTTTAACAGATAAAATACCCATTAGAAAGTTAATATCACCGTTTATTCTATGATTCCTGATTATAATATTACAATAGTATTATTTCATCTATTGTTGCTATATCAGAAAAGATTGAGCAATCGAAAGAGATTAGATAGACTAATAAGTATATAAACTTTGACCAAGCTTGCCTGATAAAGAATATTCAAAATGTTTTTAAAGAAAAAGATATTGCTTGTCCAGATAGAGTCATTGCAACTTTGTCAGAATCTGATACAATGGTTCAGTATCTGCATAGGGATGGGGATATTGAAATTATATAAAGATAATTCATCTTTATAAGAACATTACGAACATTAAATATCAAGGCTTTGATTCTTCCATGAAGATGTATAATGAGAGTAAAATATTTCAGGATTCTATCCAAAATCTTGGAGGTATTGCTGAAAGGCAAAATTCATCCAATCATTTTTTCTTTATGATGCAGCAGTTTTATGATATGATTGCTTTTATATGATAGATTAAGTAAAATGGTTCTTTAGGACAATAGAGAATAAACATATAAAAAAGCAAAATTGACGGTACATTTAGCTACCAAACCATCACCGGAGCATCTCTGTTAAATTAATATTTATCCCTCACTTATGCAGCAGTTTAGATCATATACATAGCACCGAATAACGCTAACTAAATTAAAATTGAAACAAAAAATTAGAGTGATAGCAAGAAGTACATTCAATATTTTATTCTATCTTAAAATATACAAATTGATTACAACTCTCAAATTAACAAAATGTTAGTTAGGTTTCTAGAAAACTTAGGTAACAATTTGAAAAACGTTCTTATTTGGGCATTTTGCGATGCAATATTCTCATATAATTCCGCATAAGAGTAAGCTATTTCTTGAAATATCCAATATATATCCTTTTTATTAGATAAACATCTATCTTATAAAAAGAGCGGATAAGGCAGCACTTTTAAAGAAAATACTACTCGAAGCTTGGTATAGGTATGGTGATTCTCAGTTAAACCCAAAGGGCTTGGTATTGCCGTTTCGTGCTTGAAATATACCTTGTGTCAAATATATAAAATCGTCCAAATTGAAAATATTATGTATTAAAAAGGCAATATCAGAAAGTTAATTAGTTTAGTAGGAATAAGACATCTTTTTCTCATTTTAACATAAAGACTATAGTAACAATTCCAATAACAACTAATCCACTAATAGAGAATAGGATCGTTTTAATCATCTTAATCTCTTTATCTTGTTGATTAAGCCGCTGTATTAATAATACATGATTGTCTGATGATTTCTTTTCCATTGATTCTTTAGCCTCATTAAATGCAGTATTAACAGCCTTTATGTTCATATCAATAGCAGATAGTCTTGTTGGAAAGTTAACTGTTTCTAAAGTCTTAACTAAATTGTCTGTTGCCTCTACAATTTTTCTGTATTGCTCTAGTAGTCGTTTAGTTTCAACAAGCTTTTCTTTGTTTATTGCGTCTATTCTATTTCCTGTAGTTTCAAAGTTTAAAACTCCATCATTAATTTGTATTTCGGTGTTTTTCTTTAGATCATTTACATATTGTTTATAGAGATTGAAAATCTTATCTGTATAGACTGCATAATTTTGCTGAACAATTTCAAGCTCCATTATAATTCTATCTGAATTGCCTTTTGCATCCTCAATATATTGAGTTGCAGATTTTAATTTTTCGAGTTCTTTTTGGAGCAACCCCAATTGCTCATTAATCTTTTGGTCAATCATAATTTCCTTCAAATTTATTATTAAAGTTTGTCAGCCAATTAGAGTGCAAATTAAGATATAAGACACTTTCTACATCCTCAATTTTTTCAACGGCTTTCAAATCAAATCCGTTTATTTTTTGTTTAAATATATCAACCTTTTGTTTTATCGACTGAATATCGCCTTTAGTTGTTTCTTGTACTTTCAGGAATCCATTTACAAAATCAATTTGGGCTTCTTTTATAAAGTTTTCATTCTCCCTTTCAATGAGAATTACAGAAAAGGATTTGAGAAGAATAAAAACAAAGTTATCGGGGCGTTGTACTAAAAGCCGAGTTGTTGCTCCTCTCAAATGTTTAAAATTATTGATCTCGCCAACTTCTGTTCTTACCAAATCCATATATTTTTCTACGATTGAAAAATCTGCTTTCAAACCTCTATCAGTATCACAGGGCAAGTATTGAGGTCTTGCATATTTTGAGTTCATATACAAATCAATAAATTCTTTGAATTTTTGACTTCCTTTTTCTTCAAGTCCGATTGCACAGGCTTCTTCCATTGCATCAATAGCTGCCTTTCGTTGAATGGCCGTTTCTTCATAAACAAACTTTATCAAAAAGCCCAAGCATTTTTGAATTTCGGTATTACCCTTATAGAATGGCAGTCGTTCCAGTTTTTCATCTGTTTTTTCAGGGCTGTTGTATTGCAACAGATACTCTTTCAGCTTTTGCGTATAATGTCCGTTAGGTTTCTTAGTTATGTATGCCGTTATGGTTTTTGAATTGTAGTCAACTGTATAATCGTCTACAACTCCAATGATAGATAGCCTGTAAATAGCTTTGTATGTATCTTCTTCGTTCCTGATTTGAGTAAATAAATTATGAATGGTCGGTTTTAGGTTTTCGGGTATTGAAATGGCTTGTCTTTCATTTGCCTTCTCAAATTGCTTTTCCAAGTTGGTAATAAATTCATCTTTATCATTGCAAAAATTCTGTGCTTCTTTTACCATTCTTTCGGTAAACGTAATACTATTATCTGTAAGATATTTTGCAATTCGTTCAATTACATTGTTTATAAAAGGAATGATTATTTGAAAATCATCTTTTGAATTTGTGTCCGATAATAGTTTTTCAATTCCCGGCTGCGATTCAGCTTCTGTGAATTGAGTAAGCCACGAAAAAGCAGTTAGTCCGCTTGGTTTTTCCGTTAATATGATATTCTGAATAAAGTTAGCAATTTTACTTGCCTCTGGCTGCGAATTTTGAGTAGGATAGAAAGGTAGGTTATCTCTATCTAAATAAATACTTCCAAAGTTCTGATTTATATACAAAACTTGTCTACTTGTATTTCCTGTTATTGCGTTAAGTCTGACAGAAACCGAGAACTCTTCAAAAACAAGCTCTTCTATGTAATTTATAATTCTGTGAGAAGGAAACTTTATTTCGGTCAGAAGTTCAGCTAACAGGCGTTTTTCTTTTGAAATTCCTTTAAAGTTGTTTCTATGGAAACTTTGCAAGATATCTTTGTCAATAGAAACAGTTCTTTCTTCAATTACTTCTGCTATTTCTCCATCTTCCGATACCGCTTCTGTTTTTTCGGAAGTTGTAACTTCCTGTTTGTTGAACAGAATCAAGCCTAAAGCCAATTTTCTATCACGACCACCACGACCTGCTTCCTGATAGTAGCTTTCAATGGAACTTGGATAATTAAAATGCAGGACATAGCGAATATTCGGTTTGTCTATTCCCATTCCAAACGCCTTTGTTGCTACCAGCAAATCCAAGTCGTGATTAACAAAAGCCGATTGGCTTTTGTCATTCTCATTATCCCTTTCTTTTACTCCGTCACTTCCTAAGAAAGTACCTATTTTAATGTCCTCAAATTGTTTTGATAACTTGCTTGCATTATCCATTACCCCGAAATACCAATTCCTATGCGGACAAAAAACTAAGCCTGCATTGCTTTCTCTGCCTTTTCGCTGATAAAATGTTGTGGGATTGAAGTTTGGTAAGCGTATATCTTTTCCGTTAAAAACTTTTTTAGCTTCTTCTATTATGCTTTCAGTATTGGATAATTCGTCGTAATATTTAGGTATCTGGTTTAGCTCTTGGACTAGCTGATATTGTTTTGCTTCGCCCAATGCTTGTTTATTTCCCCAACCTAAACCGTTTTCAGGTTTGATATCGGCAGTTACATCAATTATTTTAAATTGAATTTCTGGGCGATCTAATTTTTCAAGCCTTATGATTGCTGCTTCTTCGGGAATATCAAGTTCTCGTTGAATGTCAGAAAGAACGTCATATGATGCTGTAGCTGTTAAAGCGAAGAAAGGTAAACATTTTTTGTCTTTTGCAATGCAATAATTTCTTGCATTGTCACCCAAACGCAAATATGAGGTTCTAAAATCGTGTCCCCATTCTGAAACACAATGTGCCTCGTCAATTACACAATAACTGAAATAATGATTATTCAAGTTGCTTGTTTCCAAAAGTTCTTTTCTAAATGTATTGTCCTGCAATCTTTCAGGCGAAACAAAGGCAAAGATAGTTTGTGCTTTTTTGATTTTCTCTAATGCGATTTTTCGTTGCTTTTGATTTAAGGAAGAATTGATGTAAACAGCTCCGTCAATTCCGTTTTTTAATAGTCCTTCAAATTGATCTTTCATTAACGATTTAATCGGATCAATGATTATAGTCATTCCAGGTTGCAACAAAGATGTAAGTTGATAAGTCAAAGACTTCCCTGAGCCTGTTGGCAACAACCCTATTACACTAAACCCTTGAATTGCTCTGTTAATGATTTCGACTTGCCCTGCTCTAAAACTTGTTTTTCTGAAAATCGTTTGGACAAGTTTTTCTAATACTTCAACTTGTTTCTTATCCTCAATGAAAATGTTTTTTTGAGTATTCTTTTCCCCTAGTACTTTATAAGAAATTAAACTCGTAGTTTTAAAGTTTCTTACAGTTTTTGGAGAATGAACAGAGCGTATTAAAACCTTTGTTATCGCATTAATACTATCATTTATTTTAGTTAAACCACTTCTTTGAAGAATAGAAATATCAATTAGCAAATCATATTTCTTGTTTTTATCAATATTGTTTGTTGAACGAAGCTTTGCGTTAGCAAATCTTTCGTTTCTTTCAACAAATACATTGATTTTGGGTAGTTTTTCTGTATCGCCTTTTAATTTAAGAAGACAGCTTATCAATTCTTCAAAATCTTCTATTGCTAAATCACCACAAGGAATGTCTCGCTCAATTATGGCAATGTCCCATCCACTAGCATTGATGTTTAGTATACCTTCAAAAAGTAAATGAATAAGTGTCTTTTCAATTCGTGCTACGGCAAAAGGAATTAAGGATAACTCCAATGCTGTCAATCCCTCTTTTTCGTTATAAAGCGGATTTTCAAAATTTTGCTTTAGAAAATTAAAAAATTGTTCGTTTTCAAATTGCTTGATTGGACTTATTTTGCTCTCAATACTTTCCCATTCGCTTGTTTTAATTCTTATAGCCTTTCCCCATTTTGCTTTTTCTGTTGCATTATCTCTGTCTACGTCAATGAGATTTTGCGGGTAGTTTTCATGTTGGCTTCCGTCTATTTCAATTACAAAACCTCTTTGCCCCTTAATCTTGTATGGGAATTCAACGGAAAAGTCTAATCGTTGTTCATTGAATATTTTAATCGTCCCATTTAAGTATTTTTCAACTTCATCTTCTGTTATGGTTGAAAATCGCAAAACATTTTCTAACTCTCGTTGCGTTTCAAGTAACTGAACCCAAATAGGCGAAGCGTATTTGGGTAATTGCTCGTACAAAAAGTTTTCTTCAAAAAGACTCCCTAAATTTTCCCAAGTATTGATTTTTTGCTTAGAAATACCGTGATTATTCAAGTTTGGATCTATAATATGTAACGCACGAAAGAGTTTTTCTGTTAGTGTTTCTTCAATTTTTAATTCATGCCGTATAGTTCCGATATCATGCAATTTTTCATCTAGCTCGGTTAAGTTGAATGCGTGTAAGATTTTATTTTCCAAGTAAAGGCTTGGACGTGTTGGTAAACCTCTTGAAATAATATTATGCGCAACAGAAAGTATTTGCTCTAAATTTGAATTGTTTTTATAGTCTGAGGTTGAGCTTACTTCAATATCAAAATAGGAAAGCTGCCTCAAAAGTCCTTCGACCTCTGATGATTTGTAGTCCGATTTCAATTTATCTTTTACGCAATCAAGTATATATCCTGCTTGAAGTTGAATCATGGCGGTATGCGAATTTATTTGAATAGCTATAATATTATTTTCTCAATTATAAACTATCCCAGAACTCTGGACTTTGTTGATCCATATCTAAGTTATCGTTATAATATGAATTATCAAATGCTGAGTCCCAATCTGTATCATAATTACAACTGTCATTAAATGAATTATCAATCTCTTGATCTTTAAAAAGGGGGACAAGAATATCAAACCCGTTAAGTTTAAATTCATTTGCAACTCCTTCTTTCCAATATGATGCATAATACGCCTCATCGGATAACGAAATTCTGTTGGCGGAAGCTATATTATGTATCGTGTCTAAACTAACAAAAAAGTCAGATTTCTTAATTAAGTTTTCATTTATGAAATTGAAATCAGCTTGTACTGCTTCTATCAAAGTGAGATCCTGATAAATGCCAAAGTCAATAATTGATTTATACTTATATTCTTTCATTTACAATAAAATAATATTTATCAAAACAAATTTAACTAATTTATTTACAAATTACTTATTATGAATTAAATAAATAATCCCTTTCCTGCTTCTGTTCCACCAACTCGGCGATGTACTCTTTCAAATCTTCGTTCTTGGCATACAAATCACTGTAATACTGCAAGCTAGATATATACCTTGCATCCGAACCGTCTATACCTCGTTGTAGCCCGCATTTTGCGATTGGTCCATTCACTCAACTTTCCCTCGGCTTGTATGCGCTGCATAATCTTCGGGTGTACCCGACAACGTAACCTGCAACGCCAGAATTGCTTGTGGCTTATTTTCCGTTTCTCCCTGCGGTCTCTATCCGATGGCGTGTGTTCTGTTCTTGATCCTATCAGGATAAGGAATAAGGTTTTCTATTGAGGTGAGTGCGCAACTTATCAGCATTTGCGAGGTTTCCCGTCGGCTCTATGTGGGCAGTAGTTCTGACATCTTTTTCTTTCGGATTTTGTATATGTAATACGACAAATCCTATAACTTTAATCTGATTTGGAATTAGCTAATACCATACGTTTTTGCGTTTATTATAGCGGATATTAATAGTGTTTCCGCTTACTTACTGCGGTCATTAAACCTCTTGGGATGTTTAGAGGAGTCGAACCCATCGGCTTATTAGGGCATTTTTAGCGTAGATTTACGAAGCATTAAGAAAATAACCTAAGTAATTAGCGCTATTAAATAGCACATTGGAGTAACTGCAGTTAATACTATCCTTTTCATTTACAAAATTATTCTTAATTGATTTATTTACTGCTATAAAAAAAGATAAAAACTGAAAAACACACATATAAACAAAATATCGATTCGTATCGGGTAACAATTAGGAAACCGTTCGCCTACTTTACTATGCTTTATTTGTCTTTTCTTCGATTGGTGATAGGACGAAAAAAAATATATAATACTGATAATCAAACAAATTACCAGATTATTCAAAATTCGTATGTTCTGGGTGATATTCTACCTGAAAAGAACAATTTGAAAGAGGGAAAAGCTCCTGTAATGGTAAGAATCACCATAAGCAGCACCACCCAATCTTCTAGACTTATCAACTTATACAAAATCATGAATCAAATTAGTCTGAGGAATGTGAGACCGATCAACATTCTATTTTGTAAAAACCATTGATAAAGAAATTAATATATTCTATTTGAAGTTTTGTTTAGATGATAGTTTAATAGATAAGCAGGTTATCTTAAAGTATACTCCACATAAGGATGATGACAATGATGATTTCCCGAGTGGACGACCCTCAATTAACACACCTTGTCCAATATCCTATATCGAATTAAATAAAAATGATTACCATAAAATACTTATTGGCTTTTGGTATTTTATTCTATTCTTCCAAAATGATGCTTTTGTAATTTAAAGTAGTAGATCATCTAGTTATATTTCAATTATGATAGGTTTATTAGCCATCATGTAATTTTGATCTAATATACTTCTATTCGCAGAAAATGTTCTGTCATCTTCATATGTACCATAAGCTTCATGTATATGACCAAATAAATGATATCGAGGGCTAATTGATTTTACCTTTTTGGACAAATTTTCGCACCCAATATTTAGGCCTGATTTTATCAAATCAAGAACACCAAACGGAGGGCCATGTATAATCAGAATATCTGTATTTTCTAATATCCTATCCCAATATTTAGATATTTCCTTACCCCGATCTCGGTTAAATGCCCAGTTAAAGAATGTTGGTGTAATGGGTGCCCCCCAGATGTTGATTCCTTCTATAGTTATTCCCGAATTACATAGGTAGTAAGAATTTAGTGATAGTATTTTTTGAATTCGATCTACGGATTCATCCTCAAAGTAGAAATCGTGATTGCCTGCAATAAATATTTTATATTGATAGTTTTGCTTTGAAAACCAATTAATAAAATCTTCTATTTCATGTTCTTCTCCTCGTGAAGAAACATCTTCAGCTTTCTGTGCTGTCCGTGTGTATCTGATACAAATAATATTTTCATTGCAAGGCTATAAAACTATTTATTTTATTGACTAATATATCGTTTCCAACTAAATTTTTGATTAGAGATTTCGGAATAGAGTTTAATCCAAATTTCAAACCCAATAATGCTCCCGTCACAGCTCCATTTGTATCAGCATCACCACCTTTTTCTATAATAGTCCTTATACCAGAATAAAAATCAGAGGAATAGTTATAAGCCCACAATGCGGCACTCAGGGTTTTGAGTGTATAGCCAATCTTACCGTATTCGTCCAATGCAAGAGCATTGATATTATTTTGGTATGCCAATTCGATATACTCCGTAGTACGAGAGTTGTACTCATTAGCTATACTGAGAATATCTGATTTTAGAACTACCTGATTAGCCAAATGCCGATGAACAATATAAGTAATAATAACACAAGAAGCCATGCAACGCGGATCGTAATGTGTAAGCTTACATACCTTCGGTATTAGATTTAACGTCTCCCCAATCGGTATAATGCCAGCAACCAAGTATTGCCGTTCGCATGATTGCACTATTAGTGGCACTCTGCCTGTTCGACATATTCCAAACTAGTTTAGAGGCTTTAAATGGATTATCAACATAATCGCCCAATGATAATACATTAAGGGTATGCCTCCCGATACCAATACCAATGGTTTGTTTCCAGAAAACAAAACGTGTGGCTATATCTGTCAGGTTTATAGCTTTGTGTTCAACAATACTATCTAAAACACAAAGCATCTGATCAGTGTCATCGTCCATGCTCCTTTTTGCCACAAGCTAAGATGCCTGTCTTCTATTATATCTTCATATGCACGTATTCCGTTTGGATAAAAGTGTCTTACTTCTTCTTCGGTCATAAATTCGGAGACAAGCCCTAGTGCGTCACCTATGGCTTGCCCGAATATGAGTGATTTGATACTATCTATATAGAATTATAATAATCCTTCTATTTCCAGAACTTTTTGATATAATTTTTTAGTTTTCAGATTAAGATCATTCAAGTCCTTCGCTATGTATATATAGCGGTTCCAATACTCTTGCACCCAGAAAAAACCTTCATTCTCTAAATTCAGTTTTTCAAAATATGCTTGATAATTTCTTGATCTTTGAAAGATACTTAATTGATATGCATATTCATCAGAATCTCCAAGCTTTAGGTAATGAATATCTATAGAAATATTATTACTGGTTTTCTTCTCTAACTCCAAATATAAGCAAGGAAAATCATCTGTGCCAGATGGGCTATAATAGTTAATTTGAAATGGAGCAAACTTTTCTTCCATATCTTTATATTTCAAGAATAAAGCATAAGACCGATATTCAGCATGTGCTCCGCTCATTCTCTCCTTCTGTAATAGGTAGATTTTATCCTCATCCTCCCATCGAGCTAACTTGTAAGATCCACAATATTCTAATACACGCTGATCTTCAATAAATATTTTTCGCCAGTCACCATTATCAAGTTTAGCCAAGTTCATTTTCATTACATCACCCAGAGATTTGTTCAGATGATGTAAATCAAATAGGTTATGATCAATTAAGGATTTTAAAACATTTCGTCTAGCTACAGTTCTATCTTTGTCTTGCTCGTTTAGCATACGCTTCCAGCTTATATCACGATCATTATTAACTAAAAAACTCCAATTTCTACCTCTCTGAAATAGGTAATCATCGAATGAAAGGATTGTCCTTTCGAATAAGAAGTTGGGAATATTATCGTTTAACCCTTCTCTATTGAATATAGTTTCACTCGCACTTTTGTATTTATCAAATATTGGGATAAGAGATTCAAGATCACAGTTTGATGCATTATTGAGATCTATTCCAGAGAAGTTTAATAAGAAGTCAATCTGACCTAAAAAATATTTATGTTCTTCACTTTCTCTTATTTTTTTTGTCAATTCTTGATTATCTCGCAACAATAGGCAAGCCTTTATTCGCTCCTCTTCAATCTGTTGCCCATTAAATCCGTCTATTGAATTATTTGGATCGCTAAAATAATTCAATATATTATCAACTTTTATCAGCTTGTCAACTGAAAGAATAGAGTGTTTGAAATCGTTAAAATCATTAAATTGCCTGTTCTCTGCCAAATTACGAATTATACGCATCCATTGAAAAAACTCCTTGCGTATAATATCATTATCTTTCAGATTAATCCCATGCTTTTTTATGAATTGAGTAAAAGCATAGAATAGGACACGTGCCTTGTATGTCGCATTACTATTTATAAAAGTATCGAATAATGTTATTTCACGACCATTTTTTTCTTTAAATACAGATGAACTGATATTGAAATCAAGCTCCTTCAAGTTATTCAAATATTCGTCGATAAGAAATATATTTTGTCCATTTTCTTTGTAAACAAAATTTCCCAATATTGATTCAATCGTTTCGAAAACCTTTTTCGTAAATACACCTATTTTTTTATAAATGTAATTTGGTATTTCTTTAGTACTATCATTTAAGATGTTGATAAAAGCAATATTCAGATTATCTACATTCTTAAGAAAATCAGCTATTACATAATCTTTCTTTATATTATCATCAATAATTAATTCATTAGCTATTAAATGAATGGATAATACACTTTTGAAAAAATGAATGTATTGATCATCTATTTCATAGAGCTTGTCATCAGCTTTATTGCGATACTTCCAAAACAAGTCCATCCATGCACCATCTATATTCTCTTTCCATCTTTCTGAAAATTTGTCATTCACTCCATATTGCAAATCTATTTCTTCATCAAGGAAAGACTTAAAGTTTTCAAACTCTGTCAAAGCCTTTCCTCTGGCATTCATTTTTATATAAAGTTCGTCCGTCAATGCAAAATCATCCAAATACAATAATTGGAAAGTGACAGGAGCATTTTCGGATGTCAAACGATTCCAGAATATTGACCGCTCCTCTTCCGAATAATCTTTAAATCTCAGATGAATAGCATCAATCATCACTAGCATGGCTTTTATAGTAGGATCATAATTCCATGACTGCGAATACCAAGAAGTATCTTTTATACAATCTGTCAGATTTGGTACTGAATAATTTATTGTATAGTTTACTAGTTCATTACAGAAAAGGCGAGAGGAAATACGAGTTTCGTAAGTAAATCGAGACTCATTTTTCGAATTACAAAATACAGTTCGGTCTGTAGATAAGTACCAATAAATAAGAAAAAGAGTAGTTAGTCGCTGTTGTCCATCTAAAGGTATAAAGACATTTTCTTCTTTTCCTTTTTCGTTTTTTCTTATTTGAATTGATCCATATATAAAATCAAGCTCTTTGTTTTTATCATTCACAATCAATTCTATCAATTCATTCAAAAATGTATTTCTTATAGATTGTATTTTTGAATCTAAGCGTCCTTGTGCATAATCTCTTTGGATTTTAGGTACTTCTATAGATGTATCTTTAAATAAAGACCAAAAGCTATTTGTTTCTATTTTATTATTCGGCATTATGTTCATTGTCTCTTATAGGTTGAGGGTAATAGTATTCCAATGTTTTTTGTATTGCATCCAAATATTCGGTCATGTCATCTGCCGTCCATCTATCACTTTTTTGGGGAGTTCTAGTATAATATTTGAGGAAAAGATTTTTGGTGCAAATTGGTATAAATGTACCTGCTTTATCTTTGCTTATTATTATGTTTCTTTTAGTTGGGAACAAGGCATTCTTATATGCTCTATTTGTCTTTGCATCCAAAAGAGTCAAATTAGCGATATTGTCTTTTTCTTCATTCTCAGAGTCTTCGTCCACTAATTTTAGTATTTTATTTTTGAGACTCAGGAAATTATCAAATTTGATGTTGTCTATGTTTTGAATAATATTTTCAATTTCAGTCCCTAGTTCTTCTTTAATAACAGATTCGAGCAAAGCATATTGTAACCATTTTTTTTGATCTTCTTTAGAGGTTAGTTCGTTATCCGTCTGTGAATGAACGTGTTCAATATCCCATTTCTCGGCTTTATATAGGCCAAAAGGGAAGCGATTGATTGGCATTGAATTTAAGTCGTTTTTATATTCAATCTTTAACTCATTATACTGATTGAGTATAGATTCAATATTGAATAGTAGCAAGGTTTCTTTTACACCAGAAGAGGAGTAATTCATCTCTCTAAGTTTAATATTCGGTAGTCTGTTTTTTATTTCAAGTCTTAACCTACTTTTGAAATCAAAGTGTCCTTTACTTTTCTTATAAATATTCAAAATAGAATTAATCTTAGTTCCATAACAAACTAAAAATCCTACATAGTGATATAATTCTTCATTATGATACCAATCTTGTAATATCTGGAAATTCTGACGTACTTTTCTCCATGCATCATGTAGATCAGAAATATTTAAAGAGCTCCAATAGTCATTAGAATCTTTATTTTTCAAATATAGATCTTGAAATTTCAAAAACGAAAAATTTCGATACTGGTCATTTTTCTTTTGTTCATCAGTTTTATTAACTAACAAATCAAATATGAAATCTATTCTTGTACCTTTTTTTTCTTCAGTTTGCTCATTTAAGAAGAACCAAAACCGGTCATCCTGAAACGCATATTCCATTCGATCCCATTCTTGAGCTATCTCATTTTGACGTAGTTGAAATATTGTATTGTCTTCTTTATTATTGTTTGACAGAAATAAGGCTTTAATCAACTCTGAATTTGTTAAAGGAATCTTGCCTATATTCAAACGTTGAAATACTTCTTTTGTATTTATTGTTTCATCTTTTATTTCATACCAGATAAACCTTACATTATTTCCTCTATTTTCTTCATCTGTTGGTTTGGTCAAAATATCTGATATGAAACTTACAACTTCAGATCCATCTTTACTTTCAAGCCATTCTTTTACGACATTATATGCTTTACAAATATGATAGTAGTCTATGTTATCATTTTCCTTCGACAATTCTATATTTTGTAAGAAAGATTCGCTATCATGCCTTGTTTCAAATCTTATACCAAAAGGTTCTTTCTTTAGAATCTTTAATATCTCTGGCACGCAGGATAAAAGAATTAGTATGCTAGTCAGCCTTTGTTGACCATCAATAACCTCCCACTCACCATCTCTTATCAGTTCCGTATCCTTTTTCCTGTTTTTTACAACGATTGGCTGTAGACAATAAAATTCTTTTCCATTAGCGACCTCTCCTCTGGACACCCTCTGTTTAAAAGTCCAGAGATCATTTAGTAGCTCATTCATCTGTTGTTCAGTCCATCTATAACCTCTCTGATATGAGGGAATATAGAATTTACACCCCAACAGTTCATTTACCGATTTAAGATCAATTACATTTTTTCCCATTTATTATTGTTTATATGTATTACACATTGTATTAACTAGTTCTTTCATTTCCTCTCTAAACCACTTCGGTTCTAACACCTCAATTTCTGCACCTATCGACAGTAACTCTTTCTTGAAGTCGAAAGTTGGTTTTATGTAATATTCGAAGATTATTGCATCATTGCTTACGTCAATTTCTCTTTGTGAATGATGTAGAGGCAATCCTCTTAAATATTTCGCCTGATAAGAATTCGTCTTCATCTTAACCGTACATGGCTCAATCTTTTCATCATTAATAATACCATAACAATTATAGAAATATTCTTCTGGATTGAAATCTTTAGGATAGTCAAATCTATTTTGAGTAATAGATAGTTGTTGGATTCTATCCAAAGCGTATATCATAATGCGCCCCATCCCCTCACTGTAAGCAATAAGATACCAACGTTGTTTGAATATCTTTACCAAGTAAGGTTCTATTTCGAATGTACTGGCATGATCTTTCCAATAGCTTTGATATGTGATTTCTAGTTTATAGCTATCACGCATAGCCTCAATTATCGGAGTCAAATGTTGTTGCCCTGATGGGATTTCTTCAAGTTGTATTCTATTTCTTAGCTTTTGACTCTCACTAATCAGATTGTTAATCGTAAATGTGTTTAGCAACCAATTACGCATACTTCCATTATCTAAATCCTCTGAATTTTCAATATAATACCGATAACTGTCTTTAGCATCGCATACAATAATTATGTCAAAAATTTCTTCAATAGTATCCTTATGGTTATGAAAGGTCTTTTTAGGAAGGCTATTTCCATCAGACAAAGAACTTCTTTCCCATTTATCATTGATTTCGTCAAAGGTAATTCTCCCTGCTTGGAAAATCGTATCAACGAGCCAAATGTATCGTTTAAATAAGTCTTTTGCCATAATCTATAGTAAGTGGGTTGCTATAATTGCGCATGCTTCGGCATCAGCTAAAGCGTGATGATGGTTTTCTAAATTATATCCAAAATATTGAGCTACTGTATTTAATCTATGGTTTTCCAAATTCGGTAATTTTTGCCTTGCAGCACGCAATGTGCAATGAAAGTCAAAATCGGGATATACAATTTCATATGATTCGTATATAGCTTTTAAGCAACCTGAATCGAATGGACTATTATCTGCCACAAAAGGTAAACCTTTAGTCTTTTCCAATATTTCAGACCAAACATCAAAAAAAGAGGGGGATTTTATAGTATCATAATAGTTTAAGCCGTGAATATCACTAGTCCAAAAGCTATAATAGTTTGGGGTTGGCTTTATCAAGCTGTAGATACGATCTGTTATTATCCTGTTTTCTATAACAATAAGGCCAAGACTGCAAATACTACTTCTTTTAGTATTTGCAGTCTCTAAATCTATGGCAACAAAATTTTTCATAATAAAAGCTAGTGCGTCTTATTATTTCTTTATTAATTTAAACCAATCATTATTTTTGACCCATTTTACTTTATTTTCTCTATCTACCTTGAAAACAGTAACATCTGCTTTTTTTGCATTATCAACAAAAAACACTTTCAAATCTGCTCTGTAATCTTTATCAACCAAATACCATAATGCGTCACCTTTTGCTTTATAGTCTTTATCTACTTCAAAATACAAAAGATCAGCATCACGATCTCTATTTACTAAAAATACTTTCAGATTAGCATTTCTTTCCTTGTCTGTTATAAATACTTTTGCCATAATGAGTTTTTAGACAAAACACACCTACTCTTTATCGGTTTTCGGTATCTCCGTTTGCGTTTGTGTATAAGAAAGGACGCAACACCATTTCAATTATTCAATCGGTAGGCTCTGGTAAGCCTGAAATCAAAATAAGTGAAAACAGTCCGCGCCCTTATATGGGTACAAACATGCTTAGACTTATTATTCTTGATTTCTTTAAATTTACCAGATTTACCGATCAGAACAACAATCTACACATCTGTTAGCATTCTTCTAACATTTTTATATTCTACAAATCTAATCATAAAAAAAGAGATGTTAAACAGAATTTACCAGAATACACGGACTGTTTTAGAATACAAAAAAAAATCGATGCTGAGCCAAAATAGGGCAGAGGTATAAAATGTTTGAAAAAAAAATTAAATCAAGACCTTTATTTATCTTTTGTGGAGGTTATCCAGTATATGCAAAACAGCGAAAATAAAGGCTAAAAGAGAAGATGCTTTATATCCATTATATGAGTTTTTTTAGATAATATCAATCAAGGGTTGGAACAGAGTATTAACTTCCACCATGAACTATTCCATCCAATTAAAATCGGATGGAAATGCTTAAAGATGTCATTAGGGAGCCGTTTTCACGTAAAGAATATATGACATACTAAAGATATCTCTGTGACAGCTAGCTTGGATCTAAAAAAGCTGTAAAGGATAAAGCTCTTGTAGTAAAAGATGATAAAATAAAGGCTGTTATAGGCTTAACAAATAAGCATACAATATACACATCACTTTATTTGTCACTCAAAACGACATATAATTACATTATTATTTAATTTCTCAATAAATAACATTGCTCTGAATGACTCCATTTTACTAAGCTTAATTTATACTTCAATCAAACCTTATATTATCTTGAGCTTTCTCCATATCCCTCATTATACTGCTATCTAAGATTTGAGCGTAATGACGTGTCATTTTAGTATCAGAATGCCCCAACATTTTAGCAACATTCTCTATGGATACACCATTGGCAAGCATAAGGGTCGCAAATGTGTGCCGGGCTGTGTGGAAAGGTAGTGACAATAACGTGACTAGTAGAATAATGCAATAAAAACTCAAATCGCTGTATTTCACACTATTATATTTTACTAGATACGCAAAGCACTATAGAATACAGAAGCATTTCAGTTACCAATTCGTTAGCTATATAGTTACCGAACTAAATAGGTAACCAAGTGCAGAACAGAGATTTTCTACCAGATTCTTTTTCTTTGGTTATCAGCATTTTGCATAGCAGAGAGCACTTGTATAACTGGTAACTTTGTCGGCAAAGAATTGCCGGCAAAGTCCACAAATGATAAGTGTTATGAAAAAAGAAAAGTTCAAGGTTTTACTCTACCTGAAAAAGAGTAGTTCTAATAAATCAGGAAAGACACCCATTATGGGACGAATCACAGTTGGCCGATCAATGGTACAGTTCAGTTGTAAACTTGCCTGTGATGAAAATTTATGGAATCCCCGTGAAAGCCGTCTGAACGGTAAAAGTAAAGAAGCTGTAGAAATCAATGCCAAGTTAGATAACGTATTATTGGCTGTAAATACAGCTTATAATTCTTTGATTGGACTAAATCAGCCTTTCGATGCTGAAACTGTTAGGAATCTGTTTCAGGGAAGTATGGATACACAAATGACGCTATTAAAACTTTTTGACCGCCACATCGAAGAAGTAAAAGCACGTATAGGCATAGATGTATCTCATCGCACCCTTCCAAATTATCTTTATACCCGAAAAAGGTTGGCTGCATTTATAAAGAAAAACAGCAACTCTTCAGATCTTGCTTTCAGTCAATTAAACGAACAGTTTATTCGCGAATTTCAGGATTTTCTTATACTTGAGGAAAAACTTGGTGTAGAAACTGTACGGCATTATTTAGCTATATTAAAAAAGATATGCCGTATTGCCTTTAAGGAAGGACATTCCGATAAGCATTATTTTGTGAATTATCCTCTACTCAAGAAGAAAGAAAATCCTCCGAGAGCTCTTAGCCGCGAAGATTTTGAAAAAATCCGAGACCTGGAAATTGAAGAACACCGTTGGTCTCATATCACTACTCGGGATATGTTTCTTTTTGCTTGTTATACCGGTACAGCTTTTGTCGATGTAGTAGCTATAACAAATGATAATCTTTCCAGAGATGATGACAATGCCCTATGGCTCAAATATAATCGTGGTAAAAACGGCAAGCTTAGCCGGGTAAAACTATTACCAGAAGCAATCGCCTTAATAGAGAAATACAGAAATAAATCAAGAGAAACCCTATTCCCTAAAATGGAATATAATACTTTGAAATGGAATCTACAAAGTATACGTAAAATCACGGGAATTCAAGGACCATTAACATATCACATGGGACGCCACTCTTTTTCCAGTTTAATAACTCTTGAAGCAGGTGTTCCTATTGAAACAGTATCTAAAATGCTTGGACATGGGGACATAAGGACCACTCAGATATATGCACGTGTTACTCCTAAGAAACTTTTCGAAGATATGGACAAGTATATTGAAGCAACCAAAGATTTAGAACTAATCCTTTAAAATCTACTAAAATCACTGAAATTAATTATTAAAACAAAACGATTATGCGCAGTACATTTAATATGTTATTTTATATCGACCGTAATAAGGTAAAGGCGGACGGTACAACCTCAATATTTTGTCGTATCTCTATCGACGGTAAGCGAACGGCTATCACAACAGGATTATTTTGTAATCCAGAAGATTGGAATACCAAGAAAGGAGAAATTAAAAAAGAGAAAGAAAACAGACAATTGCTAAGGTTCCGCAAACATATAGAACTGACCTATCAGAATATACTCAAAGAACATGGTGTTATCAGTGCAGAACTTCTTAAAAACACAGTTACTGGTTTAAACAATGCTCCGACCACGTTATTAAAAGCTGGTGAAGAAGAACGAGAGCGATTACGAATTCGCTCAATTGAGATAAACTCTACCTCCAGCTATAGACAATCAAAAACTTCACAAAATAACTTACATGAATACCTCCTTAGCTTGAATAAGAAAGATATTGCTTTTACAGATATTACCGAAGATTTTGGAGAAGGGTTTAAGCTGTTTTTAAAGAGTAAAGAATATGGTTCTAGATATATCAATCATTGTTTTACCTGGCTGAACAGGCTTATTTATATCGCTGTTGACAGGGAGATACTCCGTTTTAATCCGATCGCTGATGTTCCGTACGAAAGAAAGGAACCAGCCAAGCTATATCATATAAGCAGAAATGAGCTGAAAACAATTATGGAAAACCCCATGTCCGATAAGTTACAGGAATTAACACGCAGAGTTTTTATATTCTCAGCATTCACCGCACTAGCTTATGTGGATGTAAAAGGGCTATACCCCCATCATATAGGACGTACAGCTGAGGGCCGTCCTTATATAAGAATATATCGAAAAAAGACAGGAGTTGAAGCTTTTATTCCATTACATCCCATCGCTGAGCAAATTATAATGTTATACAACACGGTCGACAATGCAAAACCTATTTTTCCACTACCGAATAGAGACAGGATATGGTACTGCATTAATGAAATCGGATTTCTTGCAGGTGTTAAAGGCAATTTAAGCTATCATTGCTTAAGACACAGTGAAAACTTTTTTTAGCTATTAATCAACAGATTACACGACCTTCGT
>NZ_DAOKYH010000031.1:0-19589 GCF_035323175.1 Dysgonomonas sp.
TTTATTAATTTAGCAAGATATGGAAAGAAATTATCTAGAGATTTAAAATAGTATTATCTGACGACTTGAAATATGTTGCACATATATTAGATATTTAATTGGCATAAATAACACTAAACAACTGAAAATGAGTGGAATTTAATTATGCTCATTCAAAGAGTATTTTATATCAATGTAGCCAATAAATATCCAAGAAACGTTTAGTTTTCCTAAAACAAGACTTACATGGATTTCAAAGAAAGTAAACTTTGTTGAACATATTTACATATGGGATAATGCAGGTTGTTTCAATAATGGCAATAGGAACATCAAAGACTTTGCTAAATATATTGAGACAGTATTCAATATCAATCTAGGAGATTTTTATTATACTTTTCTAGAAATTGAGGATCGTAAAGGTAGTCGTACTTTGTTCATAGATAAATTGATCAAGCTTCTAGAAGAAAAGCTGGATGGATTGGACAATAGCGCATGGCTTTACCTTCGGACATTATTTCAGCGACACTTTCAAATCCCCATACATTGATTAATCCATCTGAAAATATTAATCCGAAGAGCTTGGCTTTTGCTTGTTTATAATCGGTTGTTTTTCAATTTCTAATTAGACATCTACTTTTGCTTTCTTGGCTACATATTTAGATTATCAGGGTAAATGTATTTAGGTCTATGCAGGTCTTTCCATAGAATCGATGTTAGTCAATATAATCACACCAAAGGGTAACATCTTTGATTTTGTAGTTATTACGAATACAAATCCTAATCGATTGCTAATAATTATCAATATTCTTCCATACGCTATCCATAATACGCTTTAAGAGCTTAGCTTGTTTCGTTTTTATAAGCGTTTCGGCTTTAGTGCTAGTCTAACAATTTGGACGTTTAAATTTGTATTCGCTTATCGGAAGAGGGGTCAAAAATCAACTATATTTGCTGTATTTCAAACTTAGACAGGCATTGGGTACAATGTATTACGCTTCACGGATATTTCCCATTGGAACTAAGACAAGAAATTGATGTCTATAACCGTATTTATACAGATGTAGTATATCCTAAACAAAAATTGATGCCCGAACTAAAACGTACAGCTTATAAGTATAAGAAAGCCTTATACAGTCAAAAATTGTTAGATCTATTCCGTATTCTATTGACTAGCCTTAGACTGGATTTTCCATTCTTTAAAATATGTTATATTCAGTATAAATCAAACCTTATCTTATGTTTTATAGCTAAAGGAACTCGTTCTAAAAACAAAGAAGCTGTCCCATATATAGTGGTTCAGCTTCTTTTAACTTGTTTTCTTAAAGTTTATATTGATGATATTTTTTAAAATTATCGATTCTTAAAGGGTTGATCTTACTCATAGAGCAGCTCTCTTACTATTTACCTTCAGATGGAATATAGTTTATAGTGAATTTAATATTTTCCTCATTTGTTTTCTGAATAATATAAGCCAGATACCAAGGTTCCATCACTGTAGCCTGATTCCTCTCTATGGTTATGTCAAATGCGTATTTTCCACCATCCGTTTTAGAAATTGATTTCTGAATCTCTACTATCCCCGAGGTTGAAATACCCCTTATCAGTAACAAGGTATATTTATTGAAATCAACGGTCTGTGCATTTGGATAATAAGAAAAAATCTCCTGAAATTTGGTCTTGTCGTTAATTAGTGTGACTTCTTCTTCCCCAATTTTTAATTCCAGATTGCCATTATTAGGAGGTAACTGATATTCGCGATAGACAAAGTCATCAGATTCATTATCGCAGCTGCTCAAAAACACCAGCATGAGTATAGGTAATATCTTTTTCATTTTTTTATACAATTAATTATGATCGTTTTTAATTATAATCGTCTTTTAGCTTCCAGTACAGCTGCATAAGCATCAACCAATCCATACCCCATTTCTTTATTCCAGGTTCCATTCGGTCTGCCTGATACAGTCGAATAAGCGTATCCTCCGACTTTTCGGGCGGTTTTTTCAATAATATCTCCAACTTCCTGGCTCGTAAGGTTACCATTTACAGATAGTATTAAGGCTGCGACTCCAGCAACATGAGGGCATGCCGCAGAAGTTCCGTCGAACGCCATATAATAATCCGTCTCGGAATACCCCCATTTAGAAAGTAAATCCGTTGTCGGAATGTATTCTCCAGGAGCTACAACATCCAATTCTGTACCATAGTTGCTAAAGCCGGATCTCTTTCCATTCTTATTTGTAGAGCCAACGGCTATTATTTTATCATAACAATTTGCAGGAAATACGACACTGCTGCTATAATCATTTCCGGTAGCAAATACCACGACTGTCCCTTTGCCATTTCTTCCCCAGGATGCCTCATAGCGAATTGCATCTTGGATCATAGAACTTGTTAAGGCATTCCCACCCCATGAACAGCTAATAACATCTGCACTTCGGGCAGCTAATGATAACCCTGACGCTAATTCCTGAGTTAAATTAGGAGATTGTATTAATGGGCTGGCAAAACTATAAATCTTTGCATCAGGGGCTATTCCTGCAATACCTTTATTGTTATTTGCTGAAGCCGCGATAATGCCGGCACATGCAGTACCATGAGGTCCATAAATATTTGTGGAATACCATGAACCCTCACGAGTGTCATAAACAGGATAAATATTCGCTAAATCAGGATGTAACTGTTCAATTCCCTGATCAATAACAGCAACTATAATATTATCTCCCTTAGTCAATTGATGAGCTGACAACCAATTGATGGATTGGTTTCCATTCAGGTTCCATTGGCTGTTAAAATAGGTATCATTAGGTGTATTTAAACTTAAACTCGTCATTATATCTGGTTCTGCTTTTTCAAAAAGACCGCTTTCATAAAATTGATTAGCCATTTGTAATGCATCTCCGGCAGATCCATTGTCACATGAGAGTGTATACCAAAGAGGTAGGAATTCGTTGTTCCCGAGAACTTCTACATGGTTCTTTTTAGCCAACTCTATAAGTTTGTTTTTATCTGAGTCAGATTTTAATTTTACATAAAAAAGATGTGATATACCTACTTCTCCATTCAAAGAAGACCTATAAAAGGGCGAACTATATATAATTTCGGTAGTATCACCAACGTTTACTGATTTTAGGGAACTCTCGATTACCCCCCACATCATATCTGTTTTTTCTGCAAGAGTTTTTTTCGATGCAACAACTCCTGAAAGTTTTAACTCATTAAATCCCTGCTCTGAAACAGATAGCTGTTTACGACTTCTTAGTGTAGATAAATTTTTCTTATTGAATACAATATATTGCTTATTGGGTATTTCTTCTAAATAGACCCTTTCCCCATTGAACCAATAATAATTTGCTTTTTCTATAGTTTTAGCTGTAGTTGGATCATTTTCCAGTATTTGAGAATCATTACATCCCCCAAATAATACGGCTGCTAGAAAGCAAATCGTTAATTTAATGCTTAACTTTTTTTTCATAATTTAAATAAGATTAATGAATATCTATACTTATCTTTGGTTATTTGATCTATAATAGATTTGCCGCATCCTATAAAGATATTAACACCCTGTGTAACTTTTGAAAACTAAAGGTAATCATTTCTGAATAAGATGAAAATTATAAATATCACAAATACAAATATTTAAGATTGAAGAATACAGTAACCAGTTCTTTTCAATATTACACAAATAGCTATAAATCAATCAATTTGTTTAGTTATTAAATTCTAATTTTATTTATTTAACAAACAATAATCAATAATAGTTAAATGCTATATGTAAACTATATCAAATCATTGATAAACCAAACTCACGTTTGCGAATTCGCCTTGAAATGAAGGACGGATGAAACTCTTAATGTTATAAATTATTTAGGAAAGAGTATATCTTTGTTAATCGAAAAGAACGAAGATGCTAAAAAGTTAAAGATGAAAAACAACAAGTTTTATTTTTTTATTATTATATAATATCCTTATATTTAATACATTATAAAGAAAAAATGAAATTCAATTGTTGGATTCAGAACCTGTACATATTACAAAAAGTAATTCTGGAGATAAAGAATATTTATTTGTTTCGCTGTCGATCTTTTTATGATTTGCGTCTTGTCAAAATATTAATAAGCTATATTATCGGCTCAAATTTCTTTCAATATGATGTCTCTGTTGTAGGTGTTATCGACAATTACAATAAGACATGGTAGCATTGTATATGACTGTTTTTCTCCCTTTTCTACTTTATATGTAAATATCAGGTGATCATTGTCTTTTGGTAAGCTTACCGGAGTTATTACTGTATTATATTCGCTTTCAGGTTTAACGACAGCAATTACATATTGTTTTGTAAAATCTATTTTGGTAGGTGATCCGCCTGTACCCATCGCAGCTGCTGCCCCGAATATTTTATTGAATTGATCCTGTGATGTGATCTTGGGATTATCTATATTTTTTATGGTATTATTGACAAAATAGTTCTTTGCCACGGTAAAAGGAATGTCTTCCTTATCGGAGGATTTTGTTGCATTTGTTTGCTCTTGCGTTTTGCCGGAATTAGTTCCGCTTTGGCACGCATAGACAATAGAGGTTAAAATCATTAAAACAAATAAATTTCTTACTGTCATCTTATTCATACTGTCAATTGTTTAATTTATTGCAATATTCACTTACTGTTTATCGAAAAATTCAGACCAAACCGTAAACTTAGATTTAACGGTTTTTCTTTATAAATAGTTTCAATTTCACTCTTATTTTTTAAATAATAACTGGCTCCGGGTTCTAAATATAAACCGATCCTCTTCGTAAGGTTATATTGAATTCCCAGGGAAGTGTTTAAAGACCATTGCAGCTGATCGATAGATAGATCTTCTTTCTTTGTAGATTCTAATTTATTATCAATAATATAATCGGTGATTAATTTTCCGGATACGTTCTTTTCAACCATACCTCCTGCCGAAAAATAAACCGATAACTTTTCATTTCGCCAAACGCAATAGCTAATATCCAAAGGTACTCCAATATTATGCAGCATCTGCTCACTGGAATAGTAATAATGATCACTTCCTGATCTTAACCGTGAGGATAAAGCAGTATAGGTTAAGCCGCTTCTGATACTCCACTTATCATCTATACTATAATTAGCGGATATGCCTACTGTCATGGGCTGTCTGTGTTTCACATCGGTGTAGACTTCCTTGTATTGATTCCCAACAAGAATATCTTCATAGGGATCTTCATTAAGGACTGGTTCTCCTTGATCATATCCTGGAGTCATCTCCTGAGGGGAAAAACTTCCGTAGCCTCCATATTTATTTGTTGAACCGGATGACAGGTTTGAGGCGTAGAGATTCGTGCTCCACTTTGTTTTCCTGTTTCTCTGATGACTCTCATATATATCAAGATCAAACTCAGGACATAAACTGTGACTCTTATCTGAATATAAACGTTTATGCTCTTCTTTTTTGAGTTTGACAATTGGTTCAATACTGTCATCTTTATTTATTTCCCGGGGCGTTGTAGTCTCTTCTTTTTCAGTAAATCCAATACTATCTGTCGAAAAATCTTCTTTTGATGACAGTAAACCTTCAGCTTTTGATTTTTTGTGAATCAGACGGTTACCTTTTGTTACTATAATATCATTTTGTTGCTTCTGGTCGATCATTTTTACCTCAGGGGTAAAAGGCGATCGGGAAGTCTCTATTGCAAACTGCACATCTTCTTCTTGCTTATTGAATATGACATAGCCAATAGTAAATACCATGATTACTATTGCAGCTACCGCAGCAATGCGTTTTCCCCATAATAAAACCTTTGCCGGTCTTGAAAATGGTTTGCCGGAGTTTTCTCTTTTTATGATTTCTTCAATATCCTCCCACAACCCCTCCGGTGAGGGTTCTTCATGAACCTCCATTCGTTTACGCAGGTTATCTGACCATTGATTGCTCATAACTCCATTTTTTTAATTGACTTGTGTACACTTATCTGCTTTGCCAGAAGCCCTTTTGCCCTATGCAACTGAGATGCAGAGGTGTTTTCTGAAATATTCAATATTGATGCGATTTCTTTATGACTCTTTTTTTCAAAAACATAAAGGTTAAATACTGTTCTATATCCGACAGGTAGAGAGCGGATCATTTCTAATATGATTGATATCGGCATATCGTCAAATTCAGTCTCGTCTTCTTCGACTATATCCGGCAAGTCCCATGAGGGGTTATTGATTATATCCAGCTTCTCATTCCTTTTAATAAATTTCAAAGACTCATTGATAACAATACGTGAAGACCAAGCCTTTAATGATCCTGCTCCTTTGTATTCAAAACTCTTGATTGACTTGAAAATCTTAAGAAAGCTTTCTTGTAAAACATCTTTAATATCATCCCTGCTAGAGATATAACGAGAGCATACTGTTGTGAAATACCCAGAATATTTGTTATAAAAATCTTTCATAGCGACGATCTCGCCACAGACGATTTTTTGAAGCAACTCTTGTTCTTTATCTATTTCCTCTATCATTTATCAGCAGGTACAACCCAAATATCAGCGTTAAAGCCCTTTTAAAATATAAGTTATACCTCTTTGTAAAGGTATAACTTATAATTAGTTTTGGTAATGTTTTATTACTTTACAGTTACAGTTACTGTTCCGTTATTTTTCTTGTCTTTATCGGTTACTGTAATGGTTGTGGTTCCTGCTTTTACTCCTTTAATTGTAATTTTATTGTCTTTTACTGATGCAGTAGCAATTCCGGCATCCTTAGCCTCAGCCGCATAAGGAGCAACACCTCCACTGATTGTCACAACATCTTCCTTGGCAACATCTACACTAACTGTTTTTTTATCCAAATTTAGTCCGGCAGATTCCTTTACAGTTATAGATATTGTTCCGTTGATTTTATTCTTATCTGTTACAGTAATAGTTGTTGCACCTTTGCTTACCCCGGTGATAGTTATAACATTTTTATCGGCTTTTGCGGTAGCTATTTTTTGATCCTTTGCCAGAACAGTATATGGTTCTGCTCCACCACTGACTGTCACAGTGGCTGTTTTACCAATTTCAACTTCAATTTTGCCCGGATTAAATTTCAGCCCTTTGTCATTGTCGTCGTCTTTATCACACGATGTAAATGTAATAGACAAGGCAACCAAACTAAGAAAAAACAGGCTCGAAATTGTTTTTAAATTTTTCATTGTTTTTGAATTAAATTAAACTTTGTTTTTAAATTCATGTGTTTTTTGAACTTTCAATTATATAAATCCCATTTTTCTTAAACCTTGCATGCAATATAATTCAAAATTAAAGCATTAACATAATTTAATATTTTAGCGGCATATCTGAATAAGATATTACTGCACATTTATCCCTCTGAACGATGTCGTACCACAGCCTTTGTTGGTGTTTCCTTCCTGTAGTATAATCGAATTCGGCAGATTTATCGCCACTGAATGATTTCGATTTAAGTTTTAGCTTTACTGTCTTTCCTTTCTTTCCTTTTTCTGTCCAGTTACCGCGTGGAGGTGTTGCTATATTTTACTCTTTGAAGGCGAACAGCTTAATGATTTTAGAATGAATCGAAATGAGGTAGAGGTCACTCTGGACTATCTGTATATTTTATTTTTGGTATGCCAAAGTCATCGCTGGTTGCTCTAATTTTGTTTCGCAGTTTAACGTACTAAATTATTTAACTTATGAAACAAATTGAAGTAGCAACATTAGAACACCTAAATGAACTTGCAGTATTGTTCGACAATTATCGTGTATTTTATGAACAACCATCTGATTTGGAAAAAGGTAAATCTTTTCTGAAAGAACGTATAACGAACAATGAAACCGTTACATTTCTTATCAAGAAAGATGATAAATATGTAGGCTTTGCACAGTTGTATCCTCTGTATCATTATAAATCACTAAAACGCCAATGGTTGTTGAGCGACTTGTTTGTTGACCCTGCTTATCGTGGGTTTGGCTTTGCAATAGATCTTATAGACCGCTGTAAACAATATTGTAATGAAACCGGTGCTTGCGGACTATTGCTTGAAACTCAAAAAACAAATAAGATCGGTAATAATTTATATCCTAAATGTGATTTTGAGTTAGACAGTGAACACAATTATTATAATTGGTGGAATTAATGATAGGAAAATATCCCATCGCTTTTTCCTGCTCTCGTATGTCTCGTCCTAAATAGGGTTACACAAAAGATGTAATGTTATGGAAGAGATTAATTATGTCAAGCGCATACAAAAAGATTATAGCATATCTTTTAAGTTATCAGTGGTCTCGGAGATTGAGCGAGAAGATATCTCAGTAACTTCCGCCAAAAAGAAGTATGGAGTTCAAGGAGATCGGACAATTACTAATTGGCTGAGAAAATATAGTACCTTTGACTGGGTAAATCAAACGTCCAGTAATATGCAAAAGAGTAAAGATCAAAAGAGACTCGAGCTTGAGCAAAAAATCAAGCTATTGGAAAAGCAAAAAATTATTGGAGAAGCAAGCAGAAACCTCAGATAAGAAAGCGATCTTCTTTGATATGATGATCGATATGGCGGAAAAGGAATTTAATATCCCTATCCGAAAAACTCCTTACCCTAACAATCGACCGATTCTCAAGAGAATACCAAGTGAGTAAAACCTCCACCTGTGGATTGCTCGGGGTAAGTAGACAGGTTTATTACCGTTCCTTCCGATCTATGAAGCAGCAGGGTACAGCAGAACAAGTAGTGTCTATAATCTATATTGGCGGCAGAGGCAGAAACTGTTATTTGGCGTTGGTTACCGATGCATACTCCAAGAAGATAATGGTATATGATGCCTCTTACAGCCTGGCAACGGAGGGTTCTTTAATAGCATTGAATATGGCTATAAAGCTAAGGCGATATAGAAATAAGCTGATCCATCACCCAGATCGGGGTTTGCTGTATTGTAGTAATGATTATCAAGTAACATTAAAAAAGAAAAAGATAACACCAAGCATGACTGAAAATTATATTCCCGCTACCTGAACCACTAAAACCATAAGTAGAAGACAAACCTCCTGCTGTATTTGCTGAATTGTGATCACTGGTTGAAGAGCCTCCGCTTCCAGAAGCCCAAGATGATCGCCACCCCTCAGTATGTCCACTTCCAGTTAGTCTAATTCAACCTTATTCAGGTTGTCCAATTTTAGCTTACTTAATGTTTTCATATAAAAATTTTCAATTGGTTGGATTGCAGTATTATCTAACAAATAGCAACTTATCTGTTATTCTCTGCGACTTTACAATAACACCTAATATAAGATTGTCTTGAAATTTATACCCTAACTAGATTTAATTTTAAAGATTTCTTTTTCCGATATCTTTCTTGATATCTCTGAGTTATGAGTGCTGTCCCTTCTCTAATCATACAAAACTACAATTAAAGGGTATTATAAACATTCCCTACTCTGTAGTTCTTCGAATATCTTTGAATAATCTCAAGGTCAGCTACCTCAAAAATAAGAATAAAAAATAATAAATATTATCTTTGGGTACAAACTAAAAACGAATACATGTCTGATCAAGAAAAATATAATCGAATATTTGAGGCTAATAATAAATGGATAGAGAAAAATAAGATAGACAACCCCGGACTATTTAAGTTATTAGCAGCAGACCAGCATCCTGATTTTCTATATATCGGATGTTCGGATAGCAGAGTACATCCCAATCAGGTTATGGGATTAAAGCCAGGAGAGGTTTTTATCCATCGTAATATTGCAAACATGGTTATAGCCACTGACCTAAGTGCTCTTTCCGTTATCAACTACGGAGTTGAATACCTAAAAGTTAAATTTATTATTGTTTGTGGTCACTATGGATGTGGAGGAATAGAAGCGGCGATGAAAAAGTCGGACTATGGGATACTTAACCCTTGGCTGCGAAGTATACGAGATGTCTACCATCTACATAAAGAGGAACTGGCTGCTATTGATGATATCGGAGCCAGACATAGGCGTCTTGTAGAACTTAACACATACGAACAATGCCGCAACATAATTAAAATGGGAGAAGTACAAAAGTCTTATTACGAAAAAGGATATCCTAAAGTTGCGGGATGGGTATTTGATATCAAGGATGCCCAACTTCATGATCTTTTCTTCGATATGGATGGCGAACTTGATAAGATTAAAGAGATTTATGATATTACAGGCAATGCTGAAGATTGAAGAATTCCACTACCCCATAAATATCATTACACCCTTTTTCCTATTTAGATACCCCGCTTAAGGGCTTTAGGAAAAAGGGTGTAAATGTAAAACTCTTATATTACTTATATCCGCAATTGATATTAAATAATATCAAAAAAACGAATATGTATGCTTACTTCAAATAAATATGACAGCTTATCGTATGCGATCTAAAGATTTTACAAGCTTTTCGTCTTTCTTTATACGTGAAACAGCAAGTAAATCAAAGATCAGGGCTAATACAGGGAAAATAATTCCAAGTTGAATATTTAAGGAATATCCTGGAGTAATCTTATCTAAGAATGCACTTACATAAAACGCGGCAGTCACATAATATATAGCTATCAACAAAGCCGTAAATAATCCCAATTTTATTTGTAACTTTCTTTTATTATACAGAAATATATTTAGAAAAGCTACGATAGCAGATAGAGCACAAAAGATAGCCGCTCCCCAAGCATGATAAGATATTGAGCTATCAAATATTCCCAAAGAATTAAACAATATACTTGAAAATTTAAGACCTTCACTCGTTATTTCAAGCGATGGAATCACAAAAGTAGCCCCCATCAATATCGTTGTAAGAAGGAGAAAAATCGACTGTATACGCTGTATCATTCTATATTAGAAATTATCTTTATCCTTACTAGGATTTCTGTAATAAAGTTTTCCTTCTGTATACTCTTGAGCTGCGATAAGCGTTGGCTTAGGAAGTTTTTCGTAGTAACGAGAGATTTCTATTTGTTCTCTATTTTCGAAAACTTCTTCCAGATTATCGTTATATGAAGCAAATTCCTGTAGTTTCTTATCCAAATCCTGTTTCATTTCAACAGAAATCTGGTTAGAACGCTTAGCGATAATTCTAACAGTTTCGTATACATTACCGGTGTCTTCTGACAAAGACATCATATCTCTGGTAATAGTATTGCTTGCTGCATTTGTTTTTCTATAATCCATAATGATTTTAAAATATAATTATATTGTTTTTTTCGATTATTTATTTCTTCAATTCTTGTTGAACAGCTTCGTTTGTTGCATCATCTACTTCCTGACCTAATGCTTTTAAGGCTGCACGATAGTAACGTTCACTTTCTTTAGTGTACTTACCGTTAGGGAACATATTCTTATAATTGAAGTGTTCATCCATCAAATCTCTGTAACGTACAGGCTTCTTTTCTTCAACACTATAAACGGCTTGTTCAAATCTCGCTCTAACAATCAAAATCTGGAATTCCTCGGTAAATTCAGAGAAAGGATAAGATTTTAGAGCCTCACGTGCAGTTACTACGCAAGATTCGTAATAGTTCTCTCTATTATAAAGCCCCAAGTTATAATATAAGCGTGCGGCCAGAAATTCTTTGTATGCTAACTTCTCTTGAAGTTTAAACATCAAATCCTGAGCTTCGGGAGCCTTTTCGCTTTGAGGAAAATATTCCAAAAAATTCTGAAATTCCTGAATCCCTTTAAAGGTGCTTGTTTGGTCTAACCTCGCATCCGGAGAGTCGAGATACAATCCGTAAGCAGAATTGAATCGTGCCAACTCGGTAAATTCTCCCTTCGGAAACTTATTATAATATCGGGTATAGTACTGGGTAGCTGTTGTATAATCTTTATCATAGAAATAGGCTTGAGCCAACAGATACAATATTTCCTGCTCTTTGGAAGACCCTGTATATGCAGATAAAATCTCATCTAACAAGGTGATTGTTCTTCCATATTTCTTTTGATCGAAGTATTTCTTAGCATATTCATACTTTAACTCGGCATCACGGCTTTTCAATATTTTATTATATTCGCCGCATGATGCAAGCAGCATTGCTAATAATAAGGTACACAGGATTCGTATCTTCATTCTACTCAAAAATTAGTTTGCAAATTTACACAAAGCTTTTATAATTTAAAAATAAACTTTTACAATTATATTTTTTTGAGATTCACGATCAGTTTAGCGAAACATCGAAGCAACCTTTTTTACCCCTATTACCAACTGATCAATCTCTTCTTTTGTATTGTAGAATGCCAATGAAGCTCTCACTGTACCATCCACACCCAACTCATCCATAAGAGGTTGAGCGCAGTGATGACCTGTACGAACGGCTATTCCCATTTTATCTAAAAGCATTCCCATATCGTAATGATGAATATTATCTACCAAAAACGAGATTACGCTGCTTTTCTTATCCGAAGTTCCATATATTCGTAAACCTTCTATTTTCAGTAATTCATCAGTACAATATCTTAATAACTCATCTTCGTATGCTTTTATTGAGTCAAGCCCAATATTTTTTATGTATTTCAATGCTGTGGCCAACGCTATCACTCCCGGATAATCAGGGGTTCCGGCCTCAAACTTGAATGGTAACTCGTTGAATGTACTCTCTTTAAAGGAAACCGTTTTTATCATTTCACCCCCACCCTGATAAGGCGGCATCTGATTCAGCCATTTTTCTTTACCATACAAAACACCTACTCCATTCGGGCCATAAACCTTATGTCCTGAGAAAACAAGAAAATCACAGTCCAGCTTTTGTACATCCAGCGTCATATGCTGAACCGATTGAGCCGCATCTATAAGCACAGGAATATTATGTTTGTGAGCAATTTCTGTTATTTGATCAACAGGATTTACAGTACCCAATACATTAGAGACATGTGTAACTGATATCAGACGTGTTTTTGGCGAAATAAGTTTCTCCATTTCGTCCAACATCAATTCCCCCTTATCGTTGATAGGAATTACTTTAAGCTTGATTCCTCGTATTGGCTCTTGCAATTGCCACGATACAATATTAGCATGATGTTCCATTGCCGAAATAATAATTTCGTCACCCTCATTGCAAAATTGGCGGCAAAAACTATGAGCAACAAGATTTATCGACTCTGTAGTGCCTCTTGTAAAAATGATCTCGTGGCTATGTTTAGCGTTGATGAATTGCTGCACCACCACTCTCGATTCTTCAGCCAGATCTGTAGCTTGCTGGCTTAAATAATGTACACCACGATGCACATTAGCGTTCGTGGTGTAATATATTTTAGTCATTTCCTCTACCACACATTTTGGTTTTTCGGTAGTAGCCCCATTATCCAGATAAATAAGAGGTTTACCATAAACCGTAGTAGATAGAATAGGAAAATCTGATCTTATTTCTTCTATATTCATTTTTTCACTGTCAATAGTTATCAGTTGGCAGCATAATGATATTCTGCAACCGAGAACTATGTTTCATTTATCATTTACATACTGCACAATTTCCGCAACGAGCAGATTCTCCCTTGAAACGTTTTTCGACCAAATCCAGTAGTCTTTCTTTTAGGCGGTCGATACGAACATGTTCTAATACTCCCGCAGCAAAAGCTTGCATTAGCATCAAACGAGCAGATTCCTTAGAGAGACCACGTGAGCGAAGATAAAACAGAGCCTCTTCATCTAACTGCCCTGTAGTTAATCCGTGCGAACATTTTACATCATCGGCATAAATCTCCAATTGTGGCTTGGAATACATATGAGCATTTGGAGAAATACATAAGTTATTATTCGACTGATATGCCAATGTTTTCTGTGCATCTTTTTCAACTCGTATACGTCCACAAAAAGCACCTGTAGCTTCGTCTTGCAACACATACTTGAACAACTGCGTACTCGTACAGTGTGGTACAAGATGATCGAGAAAAGCAAAATTATCTACATACTGATGCTTATCCGCTATAACCATACCACATACATAAGCTTCAGCATGCTGTCCGGATAGTTTTACATTATAGTTATTACGGCTAACGCCCGTATTGAAAGTCATATTATTGATCAATACATTTGATGCTTCGAGCTGATGAACAAACGTATTTGTCAAACGGGTAACTTTATCTGAGTTTTCTTCCAAGTCGTAATAATCGATAAGAGCATTACGTCCGGCGAAGATTTCGGTAACCTGCGTTGCTAAAAACTGAGATTCATCTACAGTATGATCACAAATAAGTAATTTCACCTGAGCATCATCCTCGGCTATAATCAGAATACGGCGATTAACAAGACTATTAAATTCACTCTTCAATATATTGATCAGCTGAATTGGCTCTTCTACAACAACACCCTTAGGTACATAAATAACAAAACCATCTTGAGCAAACATTGTATTGAATGCGACAATTCCGTTTTTATCCATCTCTGCTATTTGCCCATAATATTTAGAAAACACCTCGGGCTTTTCTTCTGCAAAATGCTTGAAACTACCAATAAATACCCCGCTCGGATAATTTACCTTTGGCTTATGTTCTTCATGAAATATATCATTGAGAACAAAGTAAAGATTTGTAGTCAAATTAGGAATTTCACACCTAAAAGCAACATATGGGTTCCCTGTGAATGGCAACCTGTTAATATTGAGAGCAAAGTCAGGTAAAAATTCCGCTGCAACGTCCAGATAGAGATAATCCTCCATCTTCTTGGTGGGGAATCCCTGTTCTTTAAAAATATTTAGTGCTTTATCTCGAAGACTATTCATCCCTGATAAAGACTTTGCATCAATCTTATCTCTATACTGGGTAAATATGTCTATATATTGATTTTCTATCATTCTTCAAAATCTTTAATAATCCAATCGTATCCTCTTTCTTCCAATTCCAGAGCCAATTCAGCTCCTGCGCTTTTTACTATACGTCCTTTGTATAATACGTGAACATAGTCCGGCTTAATATAGTCTAGTAAACGTTGATAGTGGGTAATAACAACTGTAGCATTATCCTTGCTCCTCAACTTGTTTACACCGGCTGCAACAATACGCAAGGCATCGATATCAAGCCCTGAATCTGTCTCATCAAGTATTGCCAACTTCGGCTCTAACATAGCCATTTGGAAAATCTCGTTACGTTTTTTCTCTCCTCCCGAGAAACCTTCGTTCACCGAACGTCCCGCAAGGTCTTTGTCTAGCTCAACTAATTGACGCTTTTCACGCATCATTTTCAAAAAGTCTGAAGCTGAGATAGGCTCCTCACCTTTATGCTTACGAATTTCGTTTAAAGAAGCGCGCATAAAGTTTGTCATACTTACCCCCGGTATTTCTACAGGGTATTGAAAACTGAGGAACAACCCTTCACGAGCTCTATCTTCGGGATCCATTTCCAAAAGATCATGTTCTCTGAAAGTTACTTCGCCTTCTGTTACCTCAAAATTGGGATTACCTACCAAAACCGAAGCAAGGGTACTTTTTCCGGCACCATTAGGCCCCATTATTGCATGAATTTCTCCCTCATTTACAACAAGATCTAATCCCCTTAATATTTCTTTGCCTTCAACATTGGCATGTAAGTTCTTTATGTTTAATAAATTTGCCATTATTATTATATGTTGTTTAAAATAAAAATCTTAGTTACAGCTATCCATTTAACACTAAGATCTGATATATGTTCAAGCCACCATGGCTTTCGAATGCAAAAATAGTAAATAAAACACAAAAATAGCCCGTTTTTAACAGGCTATTAGTTATTTATTAAATCTATAATGTTTCTTTTCTAATAAATTAAACTATTTAACAAACTAATAGTTCCCATATTTCAAATGAGTAGGGTTTTTATTCCTAGAAACTCATTTCTACTATAACAGGACAATGGTCTGAAAAGTTTATTTCGCTCAGAATTGCTGCATTATTAAGTCGTGGACGAGCTTCTTCCGTAATAACATGATAGTCTATACGCCACCCTAAATTTTTACCTCTGGCTCCTGCCCTATAACTCCACCAACTATACTTCTCCGGACTTTGATCATACACCCGAAAAGTATCAATAAGTCCTGTATCTATAAACTCATCAAACCACTGACGCTCTTCAGGTAAAAAGCCGGAGCTTTTGGTATGACGTTCAGGGTGATTAATATCGATAGGTTTATGACAGATATTGTAATCTCCGCAGATAATGAGTTCGGGTCTTTCTTTACGTAAATCGTTTATAAAATGTGTAAAATCGGCCAGAAATTTCATTTTTATATCCTGACGAATATCCCCCATTGTACCGGAGGGTATATAAACACAAATCACAGTGACATCTCCATAGTCGGCACGTAATACACGCCCTTCTCTATCATAGTCAGGAATCCCCATTCCTATTTTCACCAAATCAGGCATACGTTTGGTCAAGATACCAACTCCGCTATATCCTTTTTTTTCGGCAGGATGAAAATAGTAATTATACCCCAATGATTGAATAGTCAATACATCGATCTGATCTTCCGTAGCCTTTATTTCCTGCAAGCATAAAATATCAGGAGACTCTTGTTCAAGCCATTGGTAAAGACCTTTATTTACAGCGGCACGTATGCCGTTTACATTATATGATATTACTTTCATTTAATCAAAATGTGTTAAGTCAACTTGATACCTTCATTTTCGGCAGCTTTAACTTTCTTAAATAAGTCGGAGGCAAAGACAAAATCATTAAAATCTTCATTTGTAGAAGATATGACGTCCTTGCTTGAACCTTGCCACTCGAGTTCGCCTTCCTTAATAAAATTGATTCGTTCACCAATACCCATTACCGAGTTCATATCGTGAGTATTGATAACGGTTGTAATATCATACTCTTTTGTGATATCATGTATCAAATCATCTATAACGAGAGATGTTTGAGGGTCAAGTCCGGAGTTTGGCTCGTCGCAAAACAAATATTTTGGATTGAGGGCTATGGCACGAGCTATGGCAGAACGCTTCATCATACCTCCACTAATCTCTGATGGATATAGGTGACCTGCATCTCCAAGATTTACCCTTTCCAGACAGAATTTAGTTCGTTTCTCCTGCTCTATTTTGGTCATTGAGGAGAACATCATTAAGGGGAAATTGACATTTTCGAAAACAGTCATGGAGTCAAATAAGGCCGATCCTTGAAAAATCATCCCCATCTCTTGACGCAAATCTTTCATCTCACCGAGGCTCATTTTTGTAAGATCACGTCCATCGTATAATATTTGCCCGCTTGAAGGGCGCATCAAGCCTACGAGATTTTTAAGAAGAACCGTTTTTCCCGAACCGCTTCGTCCAATAATAAGGTTGGTTTTCCCTGCTTCGAAAAGAATATTTATATCCTTCAGAACGTCTCGTTCATCAAATGATTTATATAAGTTCTTTACTTCTATCATGACATCATCAATTGAGTGATCAGCAAGTCTGAAACAAGAATAAGAATACTACCCATAACTACCGAATCGGTACTAGCTTTGCCCACATCCAACGATCCGCCCCGTGCTGAGTAGCCATAATAAGAGGCCACAGTTGACATAATGAAAGCGAATATTATAGTTTTAACAATAGCATACCATACATAAAATTCTTTGAAATAGAATTGAAGTCCATACTGAAAGGTATCAGCAGGCATCACTTGCCCTATTATACAGACTGCATATCCGCCTATTACACCAAAAAACATACTAAGAACTACAAGTACTGGGATGAAAGTCATCAAAGCGATTACTTTAGGCAAAATGATATAATTGGCAGAATTCACACCCATTATTTCCAATGCATCTATTTGTTCTGTAACTTGCATCGTTCCTATTTCGGACGCTATATTAGATCCGACTTTTCCTGCTAGAATCAGACACATTATCGTCGATGAGAATTCCAAGATTAGTATCTCTCTGGATACATAACCAACCGTATAACGTGGCATGAACGGAGAATCAATATTCAACTTTATCTGAACCACAATAACAGCACCGATGAAAAAGGAGATTATTATCACAATCCAAATTGAGTTTACTCCTAATTTGCTTATTTCGGCTAGATACTGACGAAGAAAAACACTCCATTTCTGAGGTCTGGTGAAAACCTTTTGCATGAGGAGCGCGTAGTGTCCAAGTTTATCTAAAAGAGAAATTATAAACATATTTGTTTTTTCAGAGATTTATAAACATGAACAAAGATACATTTTTTTGTATAATTCTCAGATTTCAATCGAATGGAATGCATTAAGAGAACATTTTTTGAAAAATTTTCACTTATCTTATGAGTTATAGGAAATCAATCGTGCGAATGATGATACCGACAATATTAATATGAATTATAAATCCTTAGTTATAATTCTTCGGATTGTAAATCCGAAGGGACGAAGAAAACTCTTCGAAAATAATACATCTATTTTCTTTTCTCTAAGTATATGAAAGATTTAAAAGCTATCTTATATCCAATAAACACCCCCAATATTATAAGTAATATATAATTGAAGATTATATCATCTTTGTATAAATCAAATATAAAATATATAAAGAAGTATATATAAAAACAATAGCTTACAATTATTTGAGAATATATACATATAAAGCTCACAAATCCATCAGACTGATAATATAGCTTTTTCCCCGTTCTCTTTTTAGAAACTAGAAATCCAATTAATTCAAAAACAGAAATAACAATTAGTAATATCCATAATCCAGTTAAAGTATACATTACGGTAGGAAGACAAGAAGATTCAATCAATTCATAAAAAAACAGACAATACATCGTTGTTAAGATACACATTGATATAAGAAATTTCTCTCTTAGCTTGGTTATATTTTTCATAAAAATAGAAATTATATCTTCTTCTTTTTTTCTTCTCTTGCTCTATTTTTTCAGGATAAGCATCATATGAGTCTTTACTAGGAGTATCCAGGATAGTTTAAAATGGATTATAGATACTTGCACGATTCATATTCGGATTACAAATCCGAAGGAACGAGGGAAAATGAGAATAAAGATATTTCTTAATTTGGAATATATAAAAAAAATTCTCTTCGTCCTCCTGTTTTCCTCTTAATTTCGATACTCCCTTTACCGTATTTTTTTATAATAGAGTCACCCACACTTACAAAATTCCATGAATCAGGATAAAAATCTACTGTTATATTTAAAGTATCATTATTAATTGTATGGACTTGGATCATCTTAGCCGCATGATTCCAGTTATCAATATGTTTTTTTATTATTTGTCCTTCATAACTTGAATTTATAACATCTATAGTATATTCTTTTCTACTACTAATATTACAAGACAAAAATAAACACATCATAAATAAATAAGATATAAATTTCATATATGTATTTAATGTTTTAAGTAAATATGAATTTAGTTTTTGATTCTAAAGAATTTCCAGGAGAAAAAAGAAAATAGATCATGAATCAACTCAATAGAATATATTCTACTACGAACCAACATGGATTTTCCCATTAAAATAACACATATCTTTGGCATAATTTATACCAACAATGATATACCAATATGATGAAGACATCACTTGATCTGATCTTTTACACTCGGGCTGAGCATCTCTATAGCCAAGAACAAACTTAATGAAAAAGGTGACAAAAGTAACAGCTTTTTGTATATATTTCTCTGTCACCTTTTTTCTACCCTTAAGTCATATATAGATAAATAATCCTGCCAATGATGA